>CAUQIK010000053.1:0-5415 GCA_963518035.1 uncultured Streptococcus sp.
TTCTGGAACAAAACATGGCTTATAGAAAATTGCATATAGGTTGGGGCTGAGAAATTTTCTCAACCTCATTTTTTAAAGTGGACATATAGAAAGGTCTTGCAAGACTGTAACATGAAAAAAGAATTTAATTTAATCGCTACTGCTGCAGCGGGTCTTGAGGCTGTCGTTGGTCGTGAAGTGCGAGAGTTGGGCTACGATTGTCAGGTTGAAAATGGACGTGTTCGTTTTCAAGGAGACGTGAGAGCCATTATCGAAACCAACCTCTGGCTTCGGGCAGCAGACCGTATCAAGATTATCGTAGGAACGTTCCCAGCTAAGACTTTTGAAGAGCTGTTTCAGGGAGTTTTCGCTCTAGATTGGGAAAATTATTTACCACTTGGAGCTCGTTTTCCGATTTCGAAAGCCAAATGTGTTAAATCTAAACTACACAATGAACCCAGTGTTCAGGCTATTTCTAAGAAAGCTGTTGTCAAGAAATTGCAGAAACACTATGCCCGCCCAGAAGGTGTTCCTCTGATGGAGAATGGCCCAGAGTTTAAGATTGAGGTCTCTATTCTCAAAGATGTGGCAACTATCATGATTGATACGACCGGGTCTAGCCTCTTTAAACGTGGTTATCGTACCGAAAAAGGGGGAGCCCCTATCAAGGAAAACATGGCGGCAGCTATTTTACAACTTTCTAACTGGTATCCAGATAAGCCTTTGATTGATCCGACCTGTGGTTCAGGGACTTTCTGTATCGAGGCAGTTATGATTGCTAGAAAGATGGCGCCAGGTCTTCGTCGCTCTTTTGCATTTGAGGAGTGGAACTGGATTAGTGATCGCTTGATTCAGGAAGTGCGCACAGAGGCGGCCAAAAAAGTAGACCGTGAGCTGGAACTGGATATCATGGGCTGTGATATTGATGCTCGCATGGTAGAAATTGCTAAGGCCAATGCCCAGGCAGCTGGTGTTGCAGGAGACATTACTTTTAAGCAGATGCGCGTGCAGGATTTACGTTCTGATAAAATCAATGGCGTGATTATCTCCAATCCGCCTTATGGAGAACGTTTATCAGATGATGCAGGAGTTACCAAGCTCTATGCTGAGATGGGACAAGTATTTGCACCGCTAAAAACCTGGAGTAAATTTATCCTAACTAGTGATGAAGCCTTTGAGACCAAGTACGGTAGTCAGGCGGATAAGAAACGGAAGTTGTACAATGGAACTTTAAAAGTTGATTTGTATCAATATTTTGGTCAGCGTGTTAAACGTCAGGAAGTAAAGTAGGAAGGAAAACTCATGAGTAAGAAAAGACGGAATCGTCATAAAACAGAACATAAAGAAGCGCAATTTGATTTTGATGATGCCAAAGAGCTAACGGTTGGAGAAGCCATGCGAAAAAATGAAGAGGTGGAAGCAGGTGTATTGCCTGGAGATTCTATCTTGGACAAGTATGTGAAACAACATAAAGATGAAATTGAGGCAGATAAGTTTGAAACACGTCAGTTTAGCAAGGATGATTTAGTTGAAAAAGAAGAGCAAGAAGAGGTAGAGGAGACTCAAACTCTGGATAATTTGCTTCAAGAGCTTCGTGAGGAAACAGGAGTAACTTCTCCAGCTCCAGAAGATGAATTGCGTCAGTTTGATGATTTAGAATTAACACGAGTTTCAGAAGCTCCTCTTGTCGAAGAATTTGAGAAGGAAGAGGTACCATTAGTTGGAACGGAAGAGGCCCTCACACGTTCTCGAGTCACAGATAGTGAAGATGGAAAAAGTAAGAAGAAATGGGTGCTTTACGGTATTCTAGCAGCCTTAGTGGTTCTTATCCTTGGAACTGGTTATTATGTTTATCGTCAAGTGGCTCGCTCAACCAAGGAAATCCAAACTTCTCAATCAACTACAAACACGCAGTCAGATGCGGAAGAATTCAATAATTTGTATGATGCCTTCTATACAGATAGCAACAAAACGGCTTTGAAGAATAGCCAGTTTGATAAACTGAGTCAACTGAAAACCTTACTTGATAAGCTAGAAGGTAGTCGTGAATATACGCTTGCAAAATCTAAGTATGATAGCCTAGCAACTCAAATCAAGGCCATTCAAGATGTAAATGCTCAATTTGAGAAGCCAGCTATTGTGGATGGTGTCTTGGATACTAACGCTAAAGCTAAATCGGATGCTAAATTTACAGATATTAAAACTGGAAATACGGAGCTTGATAAAGTTCTAGATAAGGCTATCAGCCTTGGTAAGAGCCAGCAAACAAGTGCTTCAAGCTCAAGTTCAAGTGAAACTAGCAGCTCAAGTTCTCGTCAAGCAAGTGAAAATACTGCTAGTGAAACAAGCCCAAGTAGTTCAAATACTGCCTCAACTGAAACTAGAAGTACCCGCAGTGAAGTCAATATGGGTGTATCAAGTGCAGGAGTTGCTGTTCAAAGAAGTGCGAGTCGTGTTTCTTATAACCAGTCTGCTATTGATGATAGCAATAATTCTGCCTGGGATTTCGCGGATGGTGTCTTAGAACAAATTCTAGCGACTTCACGTTCACGTGGTTATATCACTGGTAACCAATATATCCTTGAACGTGTTAATATCGTTAATGGCAATGGTTATTACAACCTCTACAAGCCAGATGGAACCTATCTCTTTACCCTTAACTGTAAGACAGGATACTTTGTTGGAAATGGTTCTGGACATGCGGATGACTTGGACTACTAAGCAGTCGTTACAAAATTCTTTCTTTTCAAAAATAAAAATGATAAAATAAAACAAATTAAACAAGAGGAGTGTCAAATGACAAAAGCTAACTTTGGTGTTGTTGGTATGGCCGTAATGGGTCGTAACCTTGCCCTTAATATTGAATCTCGTGGTTACACAGTTGCTATTTACAACCGTAGTAAAGAAAAAACTGAAGATGTAATTGCATGCCATCCTGAAAAGAACTTTGTACCAAGCTATGACGTTGAAAGTTTTGTAAACTCAATCGAAAAACCTCGTCGTATCATGCTCATGGTTCAAGCTGGACCTGGTACAGATGCTACTATCCAAGCCCTTCTTCCACACCTTGACAAGGGTGATATCTTGATTGACGGAGGAAACACTTTCTACAAAGATACCATCCGTCGTAATGAAGAATTGGCAAACTCAGGTATCAACTTTATCGGTACTGGAGTTTCTGGTGGTGAAAAAGGTGCCCTTGAAGGTCCTTCTATCATGCCTGGTGGACAAAAAGAGGCCTACGAATTGGTTGCAGATGTTCTTGAAGAAATCTCAGCTAAAGCACCAGAAGATGGCAAACCATGTGTGACTTACATCGGTCCTGATGGAGCTGGTCACTATGTGAAAATGGTTCACAACGGTATCGAGTATGGTGATATGCAATTGATCGCAGAAAGCTATGACTTGATGCAACACTTGCTAGGTCTTTCTGCAGAAGACATGGCTGAAATCTTTACTGAGTGGAACAAGGGTGAATTGGACAGCTACTTGATTGAAATCACAGCTGATATCTTGAGCCGTAAAGACGATGAAGGCCAAGACGGACCAATCGTAGACTACATCCTTGATGCCGCAGGTAACAAGGGAACTGGTAAATGGACTAGCCAATCATCACTTGACCTTGGTGTGCCATTGTCACTCATCACTGAGTCAGTATTTGCACGTTACATCTCTACTTACAAAGAAGAACGTGTGCATGCTAGCAAGGTTCTTCCAAAACCAGCTGCCTTCAAATTTGAAGGAGACAAGGCTGAGTTGATTGAAAAGATCCGTCAAGCCCTTTACTTCTCAAAAATCATTTCATACGCACAAGGTTTTGCGCAATTGCGTGTAGCTTCTAAAGAAAACAACTGGAACTTGCCATTTGCAGATATTGCATCTATCTGGCGTGATGGCTGTATCATCCGTTCTCGTTTCTTGCAAAAGATTACAGATGCTTACAACCGTGATGCAGACCTTGCTAACCTTCTTTTGGATGAGTACTTCTTGGATGTTACTGCTAAGTACCAACAAGCAGTGCGTGATATCGTAGCTCTTGCTGTTCAAGCTGGTGTGCCAGTGCCAACTTTCTCAGCAGCTATTACTTACTTTGATAGCTACCGTTCAGCTGACCTTCCAGCTAACTTGATCCAAGCGCAACGTGACTACTTTGGTGCCCACACTTACCAACGTAAAGACAAAGAAGGAACATTCCACTACTCTTGGTATGACGAAAAATAAGTAGGTCTGCCATGGGGAAACGGATTTTATTACTTGAGAAAGAACGAAATCTAGCTCATTTTTTAAGTTTGGAACTCCAAAAAGAGCAATACCGAGTTGATCAGGTTGAGGAGGGGCCAAAAGCCCTCTCCATGGCTCTTCAGACAGACTATGACTTGATTTTATTGAATGCTCAACTGGGGGATATGACAGCCCAGGATTTTGCAGACAAGCTGAGTCGGACTAAGCCAGCCTCAGTCATCATGGTCTTGGACCATCGCGAAGAATTGCAAGATCAGATTGAGACAATCCAACGCTTTGCCGTTTCTTACATCTATAAGCCGGTTATTATTGACAATTTGGTGGCTCGTATTTCAGCGATTTTCCGAGGTCGGGACTTTATCGACCAACATTGTAGTCAGATGAAGGTTCCAACGTCTTATCGCAATCTGCGTATGGATGTAGAACATCATACCGTTTATCGTGGCGAGGAAATGATTGCTCTGACTCGTCGTGAGTATGACCTCTTGGCTACTCTTATGGGGAGCAAGAAAGTTCTGACTCGTGAGCAGTTGTTGGAAAGTGTCTGGAAGTATGAAAGTGCGACCGAAACAAATATCGTGGATGTCTATATCCGTTATCTACGTAGCAAGCTTGATGTAAAAGGTCAAAAAAGCTACATTAAAACCGTGCGTGGTGTCGGTTACACCATGCAAGAATAGAAAAGCAGTTGCAGTTATGTAACTGCTTTTTTGAGGGGTGTTCTATATATTGACATGCGATTTTGTATTTGCTACAATCAGCTATGGAGGATAAGTCTAATGAAAATCATAAAAAAATTGATGCAAATTGCATTAGCAGTCTTTTTCTTCGGTTTGCTAGCAACAAGTGCAGTACTGGCGGATGATGCTGATTCAGAAGGCTGGCAATTTGTCCAAGAAAATGGTAGAACCTACTACAAGAAGGGTGAGATCAAAGAAAAGGCCTGGCGAGTTATTGATGGCAAGACCTATTATTTTGATTATGTATCAGGAGAAATGGTTGTCGGCTGGCAATATATCCCGTTTCCATCTAAAGGTAGTACAATTGGTCCTTACCCAAATGGTTTAAGATTAGAATATATGCCAATGCCAAAATGGTATTACTTTGGTCAAGATGGGGTACTACAAGAATTTGTTGGCAAGCAAGTTTTAGAAGCAAAAACTGCTACAAATACCAACAAACATCATGGGGAAC
>CAUQIK010000054.1:0-5387 GCA_963518035.1 uncultured Streptococcus sp.
GACACCTGTTGACGAGCTTCATGCTTTCCTGCTGATATTTCGCACAAAATCCATTTTACCATGAATGGCTAGATTTGTAAAGGGGTTTTAAGCTTTATTTTCACTGCCAGAGAGGTTGAGAAGGAGGGTAAAGGTGCTTCCGAGGCCGTACTGGCTGGTAACTGTGATTTCTCCACCTAATTGATGGGCCAATTCACGCGCAATAGCAAGTCCTAAGCCATGACCACCTGTTTTCATGTTACGCGAAGTTTCTACACGATAAAGGCGTTTGAAAATATTCTCCAAATCCTCTGGGGCAATACCCTGTCCCTCATCGGTCACACTGATTGAAAGCTGGTTATTTTCCAGCTTAGCCACCACTTCCAGCTTGGTTCCTGGAGCAGAGTATTTAAAAGCGTTATTGACCAGATTCACCAATATACGAGAAAGTTTGGCATAATCTCCCTCAATCCGGGCAGACTCTGGGATTACCTGCAAATGGACATCTCGCTCTTCCTGCTCAATCAAGAACTGAAATTCGCTCATGCACTCAATCAAGAGCTGATCCAGAAAAATGCTGTCTTTGCTGGTCGTTTCGACCTGATTTCTAACTGTGTTTAGGGTCAAAAAATTCAACTCCTCAACCAGTTTATTGAGTCTTTCCGTCTGACGTCCAATGGTTGCTAGATAATGGTCCTGTTCTCCTTCCTTGATAACCCCATCCAAAATCCCTTCTACCGTCGCTTGGATCGAAGTGATGGGGGTCTTGATATCATGCGAAAGTTGAGCAATCATCAAGCCCTTTTCTCGTTCGCTTTCTTCCAAGGAATCAAATGTAGCCTGCAAATCATGGGACATTTCATTGAAAGCTTGGCCTAATTGTTGAAATTCTACAGGGCCTTGAACCTCCAGATTTGCAGGGAAATCCTTGTCCGCTACTCGCTTGGCATGTTCCTTGAGTTTGCCTAATGAAGTAAAGACCGGAGATAGGAGAAAGAGACTAATCCCAGCACCGATAAAACTAGCCACTAGAGTCATACCCACTAGGAAATAAATTTCTCTTTCTTCAATTAGCATTCGCTGGATAGCCCAAAAAACCACGATAATCGTTAGGAGTGTTGAAATGACATACCCCACTAAAATATAACTTTTTAATTTCATTGACTACCTCGTGCTTTCTCAATTTTGTAGCCCAAGCCCCAGACGGTTTTGATGGTCGGTGTTTCTGCACTAGCATGTTTAGCCAACTCCTGTCGAAGAGCATGAATATGAACATTCAAGGTATTAGTGTCATCCACATAGTCTTCCTGCCAGACCTTTTCATAGAGGTCTGTCTTAGAGAAAACCCGCTCTGGATTGCTGGCTAAAATCCATAGAAGTTCGAAGGATTTGACGGTCAAATCAAGCGCCACATCTCCGACTTGGACCTCATGACTACCGTGATTCATCCGTAAATCCCCGAGACTGACGACTTCTGTCTCACCTCCACGATGAAGGCGACGCAAGATATTGTGGACACGCAAAACCAGCTCACGAGGGCTAAAGGGCTTGGCAATAAAGTCATCTGCCCCTAAGCTCAGGCCATAAATCTTGTCCTGCTCGCTGGTCTTAGCCGTGATAAAGAGAAAAGGCTGATCCGGAGATTGATACTGAACTTCGCTAATCAAATCATAACCATCCATCCGAGGCATCATGATATCTGTAATAATCAAATCAATTGGTTTTCGCTTGAAGATTTCTAAGGCCTCTACTCCATCATGGGCCACCAAAACCTGATATCCTGCCTGAACCAGATAACGTTGATGAATATCTGTGATTTCTACCTCGTCGTCAACGAGTAAAATTGTCTTTCCCATCTGTCTCTCCTTTGAAAAAAACAGTGCTATACCACAATAGTATAACACTATTTTTATCTCTTTACGAACATTCTAATCGATATCTGGATTTTTCAAATCCTAGATAGAAAGTCTGTAACTAGACTAGTCATTTTCCTCTTTTTTAGCTTTCAAACCGAGGCCACCTAGAAGTCCGGCCAAAGCTAATCCAAAGAATCCAAGAGTAGCTATTGAGGTTTGGGCTTCACCAGTATATGGAAGCATGTCTTTTTGGTCTTTCATTTGATCAGCCATCATTGGACTTGACACCTTGTTATTAGATGCCATCTTGCCTTCATCAGACATTTTGCTTGAGGCTGCTGGAGCTTGATCTTGTTTCATGCCTGGTGTTGCCATAGGCTGGCTAGCATTCATGGTTTTGTCCTGCTCTTTGTTAGGCATCATCTTATCCTGACTAGCAGCTGGCATTTTAGATTTCATCTCATCTTGATTGGCACTAGGCATTTGAGCGTTCATCTTAGACGCATCTTGATGACTATTCATCATTGGAGCCGGCATAGCTGAACCATTAGAAGATGGGACGAAACCTGACTGCATCGGAATCAGAGACTGATGTCCATGCAAGTTCACTGTCAAATCTTTTGTCGCTACAAGGTTGCTCAAGTCTGCCTTGCCGTCTTTAGCACCGTACACTTTGATGGTAGCTTTATAGCTTTGAGTGCCGTTTTGTTTCAAGAGGTCAAGCAAATCTTTGTCTGACTTACCTTGAGTCCCTGCCAAGTCCACTTCGTAGAAGTAAAGGCCTTTGCCTAATTTTTCTACTGGTGGAAGGGCTGGATTTTTAGCTGAACCATTGTCTGACCACGGAGCCTTGTCTGAGGCTTTCAAGATAAGGCGAGTTAACATACCGTCACCGGCGAAGAATTCGTATGGAATGACTTGGTTGACACCAGCTGTGAATGGACCAGGGAAGTTCGCTTTATCCAAGTAAGTAGCTGGCACATCTACTGTGTCTTTAGTATTGTCGGCCACACCTTTTTGCACTTCAGCTGGAGTAGTTAAGCCGTTCAAGTTGACATCCAAATCTTTTGTCGCTACGAGATTAGTCAAATCGGCCTTGCCGTCCTTCGCACCGTACACTTTGATAGTTGCTTTATAACTTTGAGTGCCGTTTTGTTTCAAGAGGTCAAGCAAATCTTTGTCTGATTTACCTTGGGTACCTGCCAAGTCCACTTCGTAGAAGTAGAGGCCTTTGCCCAAGTTTTCTACTGGTGGAAGAGCAGGATTTTTAGCTGAACCGTTGTCTGACCACGGGGCCTTGTCAGAAGCTTTCAAGATAAGACGAGTCAACATACCGTCACCAGCGAAAAATTCGTATGGAATAACTTGATTAACACCAGCTGTGAATGGGCCTGGGAAGTTCGCTTTGTCCAAGTAAGTAGCTGGAACATCTACTGTGTCTTTAGTGTTGTCGGCTACGCCTTTTTGAACTTCAGCTGGGGTGGTTAAGCCATTCAAATTGACATCCAAATTTTTAGTCGCTACGAGGTTGCTCAAGTCTGCCTTGCCATCTTTAGCACCGTACACTTTGATGGTAGCTTTATAACTTTGAGTTCCGTTTTGTTTCAAGAGATCAAGCAACTCTTTATCTGATTTACCCTGAGTACCTGCCAAATCTACTTCGTAGAAGTAAAGGCCTTTGCCCAATTTCTCTACTGGTGGGAGAGCTGGATTTTTAGCCGAACCATTGTCTGACCATTGGGCTTTATCAGAAGCTTTCAAGATAAGACGAGTTAACATACCGTCACCGGCGAAGAACTCGTACGGGATAACTTGGTTGACACCAGCTGTGAATGGGCCTGGGAAGTTCGCTTTATCAAGGTAGCTAGCCGGAACATCCACTGTGT
Organism: uncultured Streptococcus sp.; assembly: GCA_963518035.1. Taxonomy (GTDB): domain Bacteria; phylum Bacillota; class Bacilli; order Lactobacillales; family Streptococcaceae; genus Streptococcus. The sequence goes on from CAUQIK010000054.1 coordinate 3,722, forward strand.
CTTTGGTATTGTCAGCCACGCCTTTTTGCACTTCAGCTGGGGTGGTTGCTGGTTGCGCTTCATTTGCTTCACGGTCTTGTCCAGAAACTGTAGACGCAGGATTTGTCGCAGGTTTAACCGCATCTTCTGTTTCTTTCTTAGATTCTGGTTTTGCTTGCACTTCTTCTTTAGGTGCTACCACTTGGTCTTTATCAGCTACATTCACTTTTTCTGGAGAGCTTGTAGCATCCAAGCTTGCTTTAGGTGCTGAGTCTGCTTTCTCTGAAGGAAGAGCTGTATCGACTGCTTCTTTGAGAAGTTCTACTGGTAAGTCGCTCTTTTCACTCACCGAAGTAGCATCTGGTACAACTTGAGCAGGGGTCGGATTGACCACATCGGCACGTACAGAACTTGGCTGACCAACTAGGACAAAAAAGCCACTGGCCACAACAACTGAGGCAACACCGACACTAAGACGGCGAATAGACCAACGAGTATATCTTTGATTTGGATTGAATTTCATAGGATTCTCCTTAGAGTTTTTCTTTATTTGATGACTCTAGTATAATCTCCTAAAATTAAAAAGGATTAAGAAAAAGTTAAAATTTTTCTTAAATCCCTCTTATAAAATACTTATATTAATTAAATCCATAAACAGATTTGGTGATTTGATAGACGACATTAGAAAGTTTGCGAGCTGGTAAGACTGAATGTTTGGTCAAACGGCTCAACATGGTCTTCCGAATAGCCTGAAAGACCTCTGGATTTTCCTGCTGAATATAGGTCCATAGCTCCCGTTTTTTGGCAAGATGCTCTGCTGTGCCTGCTCGGTTGAGTAGGGCACTGGAAATCACCGTCGTGATTTCAATATGATTCAGCAGATATTCTCGCATTTGGGGATGACTCACTTTGGATAAATCAAGCTGGGCTACCAAGAGTCGATTGACCTTGAGTTGCTGGTCAATGCGCTTAATCATCACTTGCTCATTGACAGACTGGTCCTCACGCCCAATCAAATAACGATAGAAATCGACAGGCAGATAGTACATGGTCTTAACCTGCTGAAGAGGTGTAAAGACAAAGAGATTATCGACATAAAAAGTATGCTCAGGCAGTTGGAACTGACTAGCTCGCAACAAATCTGTCCGGTAAATCAGCGAGTGCATCATGATATACTGGCCTTTTGAGAAATTTCCGACCTGGTCCCAGCCAAAAATCTTCTGGACAGGCAAGACTGACTCGTAACTCATACTCTTCTTACGAGACTGACCTTCCTTTTCATAGACAAAATTAGTCACAAAGGCATCAACTTCCTGCCCCTCGTTCTCTAGTTCCTGCAAGGTTTCAAGAATTTTCAAGTAGGCACGAGGATCCACCCAGTCATCACTATCCACTACTTTAAAATAGCGTCCAGAAGCCTCCGCCAAGCCACGATTGACCGCACCGCCATGGCCCTTATTTTCCTGATAGATGGCTCTAACGATGTTAGGATACTTGCTGGCTAAACGCTCAGCGATTTCCTGAGTCTGATCCTGAGACCCATCATTGATAATCAAAATCTCAACTTGCTCACCACCAATCACTAGCGACTCCACACAGTAATGAAGATAGGCATCAGCATTATAGCTAGGGATGGCGATAGACAATAACTTCATAATCTACTCCTTTAGGGGACTGATTTTTTCTT
>CAUQIK010000055.1:0-5331 GCA_963518035.1 uncultured Streptococcus sp.
GTCCTAGAACCAATCAACTCATGTATATCGGCTTGACAGGTTTTATGTCTATTATTTGTTTGTATAGAGGTATCACAGCAGGAGAATCCTATCAACAACTAATTGCCTATATTGGCGCTATTCTCTGCTTGCTTATCATGCTTTTGCTCATTTGGGGCTTGAAGTATTATAAAAAGTAGTTTGTCTTCCTTTTTTGACAGAATTTTTGATTAGAAGCTTCTATTAAATCGTTCGTGAAATAAATGAATGGAGGTATTTAATATGAAATACAGATTATTTCTTGTTATTTTTTTGAGTAGTATGTTGAATATTCTTTTAGGGACATTTTTACAAATCTCTAATGTATCGATTGGGTGGATTGTTCTCTACAGTGGATTGTTTGAAGCAGGAATTTTCCTTCTTGCTAATAAAGGGGTGGCGGTAAAAATCAAGGAAGTAGACATCCAAAACCGCTTTAAATTTATTTTTGGAAAAACGGTATGGTTTCAAATTCTTTTGCTCATCTTTTTAATGGTCAAACTTTATCTTGGTTTAGATGTGAGGTTGATTTTATTCTATGGCCATATTTTCATTGTTTTTAATGCCTTAATATATCTATTGTCTAGTAGTCAGGTTAGCCTTAAAAAGAACAAACTGTCTTCTTAATCTTGCAGCAGTAGAGCCTGGCAAGGGTAGGTCATAGTAGGAGGAGTTATATGAAAAGACACTCTATTCTTTTCAAAACGAGTGCCATTCTTTCTTATTTGTTTTTGTTTTTTGGCTTGTTTTGGACAACCCAATTTTGGAGCAATTATTGGGAGTTCTCGTCTTGGGTAGGAAATCTTATCTGGATTCGAAACATCATCAGCCTTCTCTTTATCGGCTCGATGGTTTGGATTTTGATCGGGTCGGGCCATGCTTATCTCTTTCGCATCCCTAGGAAAAAGTGGTTGAGCTATTCTGTTCTGACGGTGTTAGCCGCTGTTGTACTTATCTGCTTTAACTATCTGACAGCTAAACACGTTCAGGGAACCAATGAAGGGTGGAATTTGTTTATTGCCTATAGTGAGACAAATTTTGCGGAGTTTGGTGTTTACCTAACCTTAATCGTACTAGGACCTCTGATGGAAGAATTGGTATTTAGGGGATTGCTTCAACATGCCTTCTTTAAGAATTCGAGGTGGGGGCTGGATCTTCTCTTTCCGTCATTCTTATTTGCCTTGCCCCACTTTTCTAGCTTGCCAAGTCTCGCAGATATTTTTGTCTATACGGCAGTGGGTTGTCTATATGCATGGCTGACACGTTATACGAAGAGCATCTATCCTTCTTATTCGATTCATATTGTTAATAATATCATCGCAAACTTACCATTTTTGCTCACTTTTCTACACAGGGTTCTGGGGTAAAAAACCAGAAGACTTGCTTTTCAGCCATAGAGGAGGTCATCATGTATAAACACTTATTTTTCCTAGATTCCAAAACCTTAGACTGGCTGACACCTTATATTCTAGTCTTGGCTTCTGACACCATTGCTTTTAATGTTTTTGTGCTAACCTTTGTATCTGTGGTGGTCTTTTATTTCCTAAATCCCATGTTATCTTTAATGGCTATCTTCTTAGGGGCTGGCTATGTGGTCGGATTTTGGTTGCTAAAATGGTTTGTTTTGGAAAGATTAGAGCTCAAGGATGACTTGTAGGGAAGTCTGTTTGATGAGGAGGATAGCTTTATGGCCATTTTCAATAAGTGCCATGCCTTGTTTTTAGGATTTTTAGTATTTGCCATCGTTGGTGCAGCGGGATATTCCGTCAATCAAGGGGATTATTTTCAACACCAGTACACATTCATTATTATAAAGAGTCTCTTGCTTTTCCTTAGTTTTGGCTATGCTAAATGGTTTGATATGATTTCTTTTGGGATTTTAAGCAAGAAACAACTCTTGCTCTTCATTGGAATCTTTCTTCTCACTGTGCTGGTAAGTATTAGCTATCATGCTTTTTTCTCAGTTGTTTCTGGTGCTTCGGCTCAACATCTTGAGGAAGCTAGTAAAGGACTTTCGCTTTCCTTTATTGTAAGTGCCACAGTTTTGGCACCTATCCAGGAGGAATTCATGTTTAGAGGGCTTCTTCAAGGTGCGGTTTTTGACAATTCGTGGATAGGGCTTGTGCTGACATCCTCTCTCTTCTCTTTAATGCATGAACCTTATGATATTCCTTCGTTTTGCTATTATCTTTTCGGGGGCTTGTTGCTGGGCTTTGCTTATAAAAAGAGCCAAAATTTGTGGGTTTCTACTCTAGTCCATATGTTTTACAACAGTTTGCCACTCTTAACTTATATTTAATGAAAATCAAAGAGCAAACTAGGAAACTAGCCGAAGGTTGCTCAAAACAGTGTTTTGAGGTTGTGGATAGAACTGACGAAGTCAGTCACATATATAATTCAAGGCGACGTTGACGTGGTTTGAAGAGGTTTTCGAAGAGTATACAATGGTTTGTTTTGGAAAGGCTAGAGCTCAAGGATGACTTGTAGGGAAGTTTGTTTGTTGAGGAGGATAATTTTATGAAGTTTTTTGATAAATTTCATGCCTTGTGCTTTGGATTTTTAGTACTACTAATCGTCATTACAGTTCCTTATACGATTAACCATGGGGATTTTTTTCAAAATGAATCTGAATTGATTATTGTAAGTCTTCTTGTAACCTCGCTGAGTGTTGCTTATGCTAGAAAGTTTGAAATGATTTCTTTTGGGATGTTAAGCAAGAAAGAACTTTTGCTTTTCATTGCAATCTTTCTTCTAAGTGTGCTTGAGACGCTGGTTTATATTCATTTCTTCGCTGTTTCTTCTGGCGCAGGAGTTCAACACTTGGCGGAAGTCAGCAGAGGAATTTCTCTGTCTTTGATTTTGACTTCCTCAGTTTTTGGTCCCATCCAGGAGGAACTCATTTTCAGAGGACTTCTTCAAGGTGCCGTTTTTGACAATTCTTGGTTAGGGCTTGTGCTAACTTCCTCTCTCTTTTCTTTCATGCATGGACCTTCTAATGTCCCTTCGTTTATTTTTTATCTACTTGGGGGCTTGTTACTGGGCTTTGCTTATAAAAAGAGCCAAAACCTATGGGTTTCTACTCTAGTTCACATGTTTTACAATGCTTGGCCACTCTTATATTATTTATAAAAATCATGAAAAGGTAGGCAGAAGACGGTGCTTGCCTTTTTCTTTCTATAATGATAGCCCGAGCCAATCCAGATGCTTTTCTTTGAGAATCAGGTGTGGAGCGGTTGACGAATAGGCCAAAAACTAGTAGAATAGTAAGGAAACTTTATACGGAGGAAAGAAATGGATTTGGGTGATAATGAGCTAACACTGACTCCCATACCTGGGAAAAGTGGCAAGGCTTATATGGGTAGCTATCCTGATGGAAAGCGTATCTTTGTAAAAATGAACACCTCTCCAATCCTACCTGGTCTAGCTAGAGAACAAATTGCTCCACAATTACTATGGAGTCGCCGTTTGGCAGATGGGCGTGATATGTGTGCTCAAGAATGGTTGACAGGCAAGATATTGACCCCCTATGATATGAATCGTAAACAAATCGTCAATATTTTAACCCGTCTTCATCGCTCACGTCCGTTGATGACACAGTTGAGTCGTTTGGGATACGCCATGGAAACACCTGTAGACTTACTACAGTCTTGGCAGGAAACGGCTCCAGATGCTTTGCGTAAAAATCATTTTATCAGTGAAGTGATGGCTGATTTACGTCAGACTATTCCAGGATTTAGAGAGGACCATGCGACCATTGTCCATGGAGATGTACGACATAGTAATTGGATTGAGACAGATAGTGGCTTGATTTATTTGGTAGATTGGGATTCGGTTCGCTTGACCGATCGCATGTTTGATGTGGCCCATATGCTCTGCCATTATATTCCAGAATATCAGTGGAAGGAATGGTTGACCTACTACGGTTATAAGTATAATCAAACGGTATTAAATAAATTGTATTGGTACGGTCAATTGTCTTATTTGAGCCAGATTTCCAAGTATTATATGAACCAAGATTTAGAAAATGTCAATCGGGAGATTCATGGCTTGCGTCACTTCCGAGACAAGTATGGAAAGAGAAGATGAGAGTTAGAAATCGTAAAGGGGCGACAGAATTACTAGAGGCAAATCCCCAGTATGTGGTCCTCAATCCCTTAGAAGCCAAGGGGAAATGGCGGGACTTGTTTGGCAATGACAATCCCATTCATGTGGAAGTTGGAAGTGGAAAAGGTGCCTTTGTTTCAGGTATGGCCAAACAAAATCCTGACATCAACTATATTGGGATTGATATTCAAAAGTCTGTTTTGAGTTATGCTTTGGACAAGGTGCTTGAAGTTGGAGTACCTAATATTAAGCTTTTGTGGGTAGATGGTTCTGACTTGACCGACTACTTTGAAGACGGTGAGATTGATCGTTTGTATCTGAACTTTTCAGATCCTTGGCCTAAAAAACGCCATGAAAAGCGTCGTTTGACCTACAAGACCTTCTTGGATACCTTCAAGCGTATCTTGCCTGAAAATGGAGAAATTCATTTCAAAACGGATAACCGTGGCTTGTTTGAGTACAGTTTAGTGAGTTTTTCTCAGTATGGCATGAAGCTCAATGGTGTCTGGCTTGATTTACATGCCAGTGATTTTGAAGGCAATGTCATGACAGAATACGAGCAAAAATTCTCCAACAAGGGTCAAGTTATCTACCGAGTTGAGGCAGAATTTTAAGAAATAGCCTGAAATCAGGCTGTATAAGTGCTTTTGCTTTACATAAGTTGGCAAACGTGCTATACTAGTAGTAAGAATATGAGAAAGAGAGGCGGGGAAATATCTTCGCCTCTTGCTTATGAGGAGGTGGACGCAATCGCAACAATCGTAGAATTAGTCAGAGAAGTTGTAGAACCTGTCATAGAAGCGCCTTTCGAACTCGTGGATATCGAGTATGGAAAGATTGGCAGTGACATGATTCTCAGTATTTTTGTAGATAAACCTGAAGGAATTACCTTGAACGACACGGCAGACTTGACAGAAATTATCAGTCCTGTCCTAGACACCATCAAGCCAGATCCCTTCCCAGAACAATATTTCCTAGAAATCACCAGTCCAGGCTTGGAACGTCCTTTGAAAACCAAGGATGCCGTCGCTGGAGCGGTTGGGAAATACATCCATGTCGGGCTCTACCAAGCCATCGATAAGCAAAAGGTCTTTGAAGGAACCTTATTGGCCTTTGAAGAGGACGAGTTGACCATGGAATATATGGACAAGACGCGTAAGAAAACCGTCCAAATTCCATACAGTTTAGTATCAAAAGCACGTTTAGCAG
>CAUQIK010000056.1:0-5312 GCA_963518035.1 uncultured Streptococcus sp.
GGTGAGAAAGATTTTGGCCTTCGTCTGCCAACAACCTTTAGTTATGACCAATTGCGTGAAATCGCTAAGTTGGTTCATGATGCTGGTAAGGAATTGATCGTTGCGGTCAATGCCCTCATGCACCAAGATATGATGGATCGTATCAAGCCATTCCTTGATTTCTTGGAAGAAATCAAGACAGACTACATTACGATTGGGGATGCAGGTGTCTTTTACGTAGTCAACCGCGATGGTTATTCCTTTAAGACCATCTACGATGCTTCAACCATGGTAACTAGCAGTCGCCAGATTAACTTCTGGGGACAAAAGGCTGGCGCATCTGAGGCTGTTTTGGCGCGTGAAATTCCATCTGCTGAACTCTTCAAAATGCCAGAGATTTTGGAAATTCCTGCTGAAGTTTTGGTTTACGGAGCTAGCGTTATCCACCATTCTAAGCGTCCTCTCTTGCAAAACTACTATAACTTTACGCATATCGATGATGAAAAGACGCGCAAGCGTGACCTCTTCTTGGCTGAGCCAAGTGACCCAGAGAGCCACTATTCCATTTTTGAAGACAATCATGGAACCCACATCTTTGCCAACAATGACCTTGATTTGATGACCAAATTGACAGAATTGGTAGAGCATGGTTTTACTCACTGGAAATTAGAAGGTCTCTATACACCTGGTCAGAACTTTGTTGAGATTGCAAAACTCTTTATCCAAGCGCGTAGCTTGATTCAAGAGGGTAACTTTAGCCATGACCAAGCCTTCTTGCTGGATGAAGAAGTTCGTAAACTTCACCCTAAAAACCGTTTCCTTGATACAGGATTTTATGACTACGATCCTGACATGGTTAAATAAAGTAAATGATTCGTTGAGAGAAGGAAGATGCAAACATTTCTTCTCTCAATTTTTCTTATTCTCCAATATTTTCAAAGAATTAGTAGGCTAGGATGCTCTATTTGATGGGATTTTTAAGACAAGTAGTGTTCTTGAGTTTGAAAATTATCCCATGTTTGCAGGTGCCAAATGGCCCTTTTTTTGGTATAATTTTTTATAATGAAAACGATTGGTAATCGCTATGTTGTGGTTGATTTAGAGGCAACTAGCACAGGTAGTAAGGCTAAAATTATCCAAGTGGGAATTGTTGTGATTGAGGACGGAAAAATCGTCGATCACTATACGACGGATGTCAATCCACATGAACCTTTGGATGGTCATATCAAAGAACTGACAGGACTGACTGACCAACGTCTGGCGCAAGCACCTGATTTTTCGCAAGTTGCTAGAAAAATCTTTGACTTGGTGGAGGATGGGATTTTTGTAGCCCATAATGTTCAGTTTGATGCCAATCTCTTGGCGGAAAATTTATTTTTTGAAGGCTATGAGATAAGAAATCCTCGTGTTGACACGGTCGAATTGGCTCAGGTCTTTTTCCCTGAACTGGAAAAATATAGCTTGCCGATATTGTGTCGAGAATTAGGAATTCCTCTAAAACACGCTCACACAGCCCTTTCAGATGCCCAAGCTACTGCGGAATTACTCCTTTTTCTACGAGAAAAGGTGGCACAGCTTCCTAAAGGTCTCTTGGAACGCCTGCTGGAAATGGCTGACGCCCTCTTATATGAGTCCTACCTGGTTATTGAAGAAATTTATCGCAGCCAATCTATCCTGAGTTCTCTAGACTTGGTCGAAGTTCAAGGACTGTATTTCAAGAAAACTGGAGCTCCCCTGGAGTCACGAAAACTATCTCAGGATTTTTCTAAAAATATTTCTCTGTTGAACCTTGAAGTGAGGGAGGAACAAGAAAGTTTTGCTAAAGAGGTTGGCTTGCTATTGAAAGATGAGCCTGTCTCTCTGATTCAAGCTCCGACAGGGATTGGTAAAACTTATGGATATCTCTTACCTGCTTTGTCCCAAGTGGAAAATCGTCAGATTGTCCTTAGCGTTCCGACAAAGATTCTTCAAAATCAAATCATGGAAGAAGAAGGTAAACGTCTCAAGGAAGTATTCCATACAGATATTCATTCTTTAAAGGGGCCACAAAATTACCTGAAGTTGGATGCCTTTTATCGTTCCTTGCAGGAAAATGATGAAAATCGCTTATTTAGACGTTTTAAAATGCAACTCTTGGTCTGGTTGACTGAGACAGAGACAGGAGATTTGGATGAAATTGGGCAACTCTACCGTTACCAACATTTTCTGACAGATCTTCGTCATGATGGGAATTTATCATCCAAGAGCTTATTTATGACGGAAGATTTCTGGAAACGTAGTCAAGAAAGGGTACAAACCTGTAAGCTTTTAGTAACCAATCATGCCTATCTTGTAACCAGACTTGAAGATAATCCTGAATTTGCCAGCGACCGTTTACTGATTATTGATGAAGTCCAAAAAGTTTTGTTGGCTCTAGAAAATCTGCTTCAAGAGACCTACGATATCCAGTCTATTATTGATTTAGTTGATAAGGCTTTACTGGAGGAGCAAAATAAGGTCCAACAACGAATACTAGAAAGTATTCGCTTTGAGTGCCTTTACTTGATTGAACAATTTCAGTCTGGAAAATCTAAGAAAAATATATTAGATTCTCTTGCCAATCTCCACCAGTATTTTTCAGAATTAGAAGTAGAAGGCTTTGAGGAGCTGGTCCGCTATTTTACAGCTGACCGAGATTACTGGCTTGAAGCAACTGAAACGAGTCAAAAGAAAATTCTGATTTCTTCTACGAAATCAGACCGTATTCTTCTATCTTCTTTAGTACCTAATTCATGTCAAGTCTTGGGAGTGTCGGCTACTCTTGAGATTAGTCAGCGAGTTTCTTTGGCAGACCTTCTAGGCTATCCTGAAGCCAAATTTGTCAAGGTTGAAGCTGGTAAAAAACAGGATCAAGAAGTGGTCTTGGTCAAAGATTTTCCTCTAGTAACAGAAACCTCCTTAGAAGTTTATGCTCAAGAGGTAGCTGATTTGCTGATGGATGTTCAAGCTTTCCAGCAACCGATTTTAGTTCTCTTTACTGCTAAAGACATGCTTCTAGCAGTATCGGATTTACTTCCAGTTAGCCATCTGGCCCAGTATAAAAATGGGGATGTTCATCAACTGAAGAAACGCTTTGAAAAAGGTGAACAACAAATCCTGCTTGGTGCAGCAAGTTTCTGGGAGGGAGTTGATTTTTCAAGTCATCCTTTTGTGATTCAAGTTGTACCAAGACTTCCTTTCCAAAATCCTCAAGAACCCTTGACGAAAAAGATCAATCAGGAACTAATTCAAGAAGGAAAAAATGCCTTTTATGATTATCAATTGCCAATGGCCATTATTCGTTTAAAACAGGCTTTGGGAAGAAGTATGAGACGCGAACACCAACGTTCCTTAACTCTTATTTTGGATAGGAGAATTGTCGGAAAGCGATATGGCAAACAAATTGTAACTTCTCTAGCAAAAGAAGCGACTGTTAAAACCGTCTCTCGATCCGAAGTTGATGAGGCTATTGATAAATTTTTAAATGAACTTTGATAAATATATAGTATGAAAGTATAAGGTTAGTGTATATGAAACGTTCTCTCGACTCTAGAGTCGATTATAGTTTGCTATTGCCAGTATTTTTTCTACTGGTTATTGGCGTGGTGGCTATCTATATAGCTGTCAGTCATGATTATCCAAACAATATTCTGCCCATTTTAGGGCAGCAGGTCGCATGGATTACCTTGGGGCTTGTGATTGGTTTTATCGTCATGCTCTTTAATACAGAATTTCTTTGGAAAGTGACCCCTTTTCTATATATGTTAGGTTTGGGACTTATGGTCTTGCCGATCGTCTTTTATAATCCAAGCCTAGTTGCATCAACGGGTGCCAAAAACTGGGTATCAATAAATGGAATTACCCTCTTCCAACCGTCAGAATTTATGAAGATATCCTATATCCTCATGTTGGCTCGTGTGATTGTCCAATTTACAAAAAAACATAAGGAATGGAGACGCACAGTTCCACTGGACTTCTTGTTGATTTTCTGGATGATTCTCTTTACTATTCCAGTCCTAGTTCTTTTGGCACTTCAAAGTGACTTAGGGACTGCTTTGGTTTTTGTAGCCATTTTCTCAGGAATCGTTTTATTATCGGGGGTTTCTTGGAAAATTATTATCCCAGTATTTGTGACTGCTGTAACAGGAATTGCTGGTTTCTTAGCTATTTTTATCAGCAAGGACGGTCGGGCTTTTCTCCATCAACTGGGAATGCCGACATATCAAATCAACCGTATTTTGGCTTGGCTCAATCCTTTTGACTTTGCCCAAACAACCACTTACCAACAGGCTCAAGGGCAGATTGCTATTGGGAGCGGTGGCTTATTTGGTCAGGGGTTTAATGCTTCGAATCTGCTTATTCCAGTTCGTGAGTCTGATATGATTTTTACGGTCATTGCAGAAGATTTTGGCTTTATTGGCTCTGTCCTTGTTATCGCTCTTTATCTCATGCTGATTTACCGTATGTTGAAGATTACTCTTAAATCAAATAACCAGTTCTACACCTATATTTCCACAGGTTTGATTATGATGTTGCTCTTCCATATCTTTGAGAATATCGGTGCCGTGACGGGCTTGCTTCCTTTGACTGGGATTCCCTTGCCTTTTATTTCGCAAGGGGGATCGGCTATTATCAGTAATTTGATCGGTGTTGGCTTGCTTTTATCTATGAGTTACCAGACTAATCTAGCTGAAGAAAAGAGCGGAAAAGTTCCATTCAAACGGAAAAAGGTTGTATTAAAACGAATCAAATAAGGAGAAAATCATGGTTAAAGTAGCAGTTATGTTAGCTCAGGGCTTTGAAGAAATTGAAGCTTTGACAGTTGTGGATGTTTTGCGTCGTGCCAATATTACTTGTGATATGGTAGGATTTGAAGAGCAAGTGACAGGTTCGCACGCAATCCAAGTAAGAGCAGATCGTGTCTTTGAGGGTGATTTATCAGACTATGACATGATTGTCCTTCCCGGAGGGATGCCTGGCTCTGCACATTTGCGGGATAATCAGGCCTTGATTCAAGAGTTGCAAAGCTTCGAACGAGAAGGAAAAAAACTGGCGGCCATTTGTGCAGCGCCAATTGCCCTCAATCAAGCAGGGCTATTGAAAAATAAGCAGTACACTTGCTATGATGGTGTTCAAGAGCAAATCTTTGATGGTCAATATGTAAAGGAAACAGTAGTGGTAGATGGTCATTTGATAACCAGTCGAGGCCCCTCAACAGCCCTTGCCTTTGCCTACGAGTTGGTGGAGCAATTAGGAGGAGACGCAGAGACTTTACGAACAGGAATGCTCTATCGAGATGTCTTTGGTAAAAATCA
>CAUQIK010000057.1:0-5251 GCA_963518035.1 uncultured Streptococcus sp.
TAATCGAGCACGTTTCTCCTCAAATGTTGAAAGCCCAATTGGAGAGTGTCTTTTCTGATATTCCACCTCAGGCTGTAAAAACAGGGATGTTGGCAACTACTGAGATCATGGAGATCATCCAGCCCTATCTTAAAAAGCTGGATTGTCCCTACGTCCTTGACCCTGTTATGGTCGCAACAAGCGGAGACACCTTGATTGATACCAGTGCCAGAGACTACCTAAAAACAAATCTACTTCCCCTTGCAACTATTATTACACCCAATCTTCCTGAGGCAGAAGAGATTGTTGGTTTTTCAATCCATGATCCTGAAGACATGCAGCGTGCCGGTCGCCTGATTTTAAAAGAATTTGGTCCTCAGTCTGTTGTCATCAAAGGAGGCCATCTCGAAGGCGGTGCCAAGGATTTCCTCTTTACCAAGGAGGACCAATTTGTCTGGGAAAGTCCACGAATTCAAACCTGTCATACACATGGTACTGGATGTACCTTTGCTGCAGTGATTACTGCTGAACTAGCCAAGGGGAAAACCCTCTATCAAGCAGTCGATAAAGCCAAGGCCTTTATCACGAAAGCCATCCAAGACGCCCCTCAACTCGGTCATGGTTCTGGCCCAGTTAACCATACAAGCTTTAAAGATTAAAAAAACTCTCTAGTTCCTACTTTAAGGGAATTAGAGAGTTTTTATACTCTTCGAAAATCTCTTCAAACGACGTCAGCTTTATCTGCAACCTCAAAGCTGTGCTTTGAGCAACCTGCGACTAGCTTCCTAGTTTGCTCTTTGATTTTCATTGAGTATTAATTAGAAAATAATGTCATCCAACTTTGTCAAAAAGGCTTGCGTTTTTGTCTCTATATCTTCTGTCTGCATCAAATCACGCACTACAGCTACACCAGCTATGCCAGTGCCCATAAGTTGGTCAATGTTCTCCGAAGTTAAACCTCCGATAGCAACTACTGGAATGGCGACCCTTTGGCAAATTGTCTTCAAGGTTGAAATCAGGGTGATAGGCGCATTTTCCTTGGTCGTAGTCGGAAAAATAGCTCCTGTCCCCAAGTAATTCGCCCCTCCTTCTTCTGCCTCGAGGGCTCTTTTTACAGTTTTAGCTGTGACACCAAGTATTTTGTCAGGGCCCAAGACTTGTCGGGCAACCGAAACGGGTAATTCATCGTCGCCAATATGCAAACCAGCAGCATCAACCGCAAGACAGACATCCAAACGATCATCGATTATCAAGGGTACCTGATAGGCATCTGTTATTTCCTTGACTTGTTTTGCCAGTTGATAATATTGATTTGTTGTGAGATTTTTTTCTCGTAATTGGACTATGGTAACCCCTGAGCGGCAAGCCGTCTCAATCTTTTCAAGAAAACTTTCCAAGGAATCTTGGTAGCGATTGGTTACCAGATATAGTCTAAGTGCTTCTCTATTCATAAACCTCTCCTTTGATAGCATCTAGCCAGTTTTCATCTCTTTTGAGGAGTGAAAGCTGATTGAGTACTTGGTAACGAAAATCTTCCAATCCCATTCCTTGAACAACTATTCTCTCAGCGGAGATATTGAGATAAGAAACCGCTAGGAAAGAAGCTTCAAAGGCAGTCTTTCCTTGGCTGAGAAAAACAGCTGTTAAAGCTCCAACCAAGTCTCCTGTCCCTGTTATCCAGTCTAATTCAGCACAGCCATTTCCCAGTACAGCGACCTGATTCTTCGAAACGATGAGGTCCTTAGGGCCTGTGACTAAGAATGACATACCTGGATAGATCTGACACCAGTCTTTCAAGACTTGAAGTAAATCCTCAGTTTCTTGATCTTTAGCACTCGCATCGACCCCAACGCCGTGGTGTTTTAAGCCAACAAGACTTCTGATTTCCGACATATTTCCTTTAAGGACCGTAGGTCTATAGTCTAAAAGGGCTTTAACTAAGCTCTTACGAATGGATGAAGCCGTTACGCCAACCGCATCTACTACCATTGGGAGAGAAACTTGAGCTGCATAAGAAGCTGCCATACGGATTGCTTTTTCCTTCTCAGCAGACAAATGCCCCAAATTGATGAAGAGTGCCTGGCTTTGCTTAGTAAAATCAAGAACCTCACGAGGGTCATCTGCCATGACAGGTTTGCATCCCAGAGCCAAAATCCCATTTGCTAGCATCTCACAAGAAATCTCATTGGTAATACAGTGAATGAGGGAAGTCGTTCCCAGAGGAAAAGGATTTGTCAATTCCTGCATCAGTTTATCCTTTCATCAAAGAAATATCCCTGCACTTTTTTAAAGAATTCCTGCTTGATTAAAAATCGAAAGGCAATAAAGGAAATCGCTGTACCAATCAAGGTTGCTCCGAAAAATCGAGGAGTGTAGATAAACCAGCTAAGCTTAGCAGCTGATCCTGTAAAGAGTACCATAACAGGATAGGAAACAATAGAACCAATAATACCTGTTCCCAAAATTTCTCCCAAGGCAGAAAAGTAAAATTTTCGACCATACTTATAAAAGAGACCTGCTAGAAGGGCTCCAAAAGTCGCTCCTGTGAGAGCTAAAGGTGGAATCCCTTGAGTCGTCATACGGATAAAGGCTGTCACTGTAGCCATAACCAAGGCATAAACAGGTCCCATCATGATTCCTGCTAGAATATTGACTACACTGGACATCGGTGCCATTCCCTCAATCCGAAAGATAGGCGTAAGGACTACATCAAGGGCAATCATCATGGATAAAATGGTTAATTTGTGAACTTGTAATTGGTGCTTTCTCATGTTTCTATTCTTCTCCTGTTTCTAAAGACTATAGATCACTCTTCCATGTCTGGTGTTGGTAGGCCATTTCCCAAAACTTAGCTTCCATATGAACACTGATGTGGAAGGCATCTAGCATTTTTTTCTTGTCTGTCTCGTCACTTTCTCGATAGAGCTGATTGACCAGCGCTCCCTCCTCTCTGATCTGCTGCTCCAACTCATCCGTAATATAAGTTTCAATCCATTGTTGATAGAGAGGATTTGGTGATGGTTTAAGATTAAGTGATTTGCCTATATCATGGTATAACCAAGGACAAGGCAGCAAGCTCGCAAAAGCGATGGCTAGATTTGCTTCTTCAAATTGCCGATAAATATGAGAAATGTAATGATAACAGGTTGGAGCGATTGGATGTTGCTCCATTTCCTGGTCGCTGATTCCTAATTCCTTGAAAAATTGTTGGCGGATAAATAACTCACCTTCCACTAGACTCTGAGCATTTTGTTTCAAGAGTCTTTTCATCTCTTGGTTTGAAGTCTTATCAGCCAAGAGGTGATAGGCTTCTGAGAAGGACTTCAAATAGTAGGCATCCTGAATCAAATAATAGCGAAAGATGGACGGGTCTAAATTTCCCTCTTGTAACTGTAAAACAAAGGGGTGATGAAAGGAAGCCTGCCAAGCTTCCTTGGATAATTCCATCGCAATATCTGTAAATTCCATAATAACTCCTTTATAAAAATAGACTGGTTTGAAGCAATAAAAAGAAAAGCAGGTAGATTAATTTTGTTTTTTTAGAAATATAAAAGATTCGATAGCTATTCTCCACCTGTGCATGTTCGTCATATCCATGCGCCGACAGAGCTCTCAGGTAAAGAAGGCGCCACCTAAAGACTGTCATCAGAACCTTGCTGTAAATCAAGGGAGACCAAACATGCAGTTCTTGACCACGTAATAGGCAAGCTTCTTTGAGGGACTTGATTTCTTTCTGAATAAGGGGAAAGGAATTGAATACCACAATTAAGGCATAAGCCCAAGACCGTGATAACCCCTTTTGAGCCAAGTACAAGAGAAGCTCTTTTAGGGAAATAGAGGAAACAAAGACAAGTCCGATACAAACTGTCACAAAGGCCCTCGTTCCAAGCATAACTGCCTGCGAAGCATCTCCATGTAACTGAACTGCCCAATAGTTGGCCAAAGATGGCAAAATGGCAAGTAGAATCATCCAAGCCAACATCTTAAATCGACGGTAATAGAGCATAAAGAGAATACAAAATGCAACTACCGAGAGATTAAGAGCAATCGAAGGAATAAAAGATGTTTCCAAGGATAAAATCAGCAAGAAGAGACTGATAATTGGTGTCTGGGTTGCTACTTTGACCATACTATCTCACCTCCCTTTGAGCATTGCTAATCTGAGATGTGAGTGGTTTGGTAATTGTCACTTCTTTCACATTACTGAGACCCTGACTAGTCATCTCAATCCAATAATCAACCACAGAGATCAAGGGATCTAAACGATGGCTAATGATCAGAAAACTTCTTCCTTGATTTCTGTCTTCCACAATCCACTGACAAAAATAATGGCAGGCTCTATCATCCAAACCAGCAAAAGGTTCATCTAGTAAAATCACAGAAGCCTTGCTGGTCAAGATGGTCAAGAGCTGAAGAATCTTTTGCTGACCACCACTTAATTGATAGGGACTCTTATCAAGCGCCTGCTCCAGATCAAAATATCGTAAAGCTTGGAAAATTCGTTGATTTCTTTCAGAATCAGGTCCATCTAATTGAAGCTCCTCTCGCAGACTGGCTCTGATAAACTGCTTTTCAGCTTCCTGAACAACACCCGTCAGGTCACGATACAAGCTCTTTTTCTTTTTCAAGACTGTCCCCTTCCAAGTAATTCGTCCTTTATACTTTTGAAATTGAAGAATAGACCGAAAGAGGGTTGATTTCCCGACACCATTGTCACCCAAAATACAGGAAATTCCTTGGTAAAATGTGAAATCAGCAATTGAAAAAAGGGGACGATGATCCAGCTCACAAGTCACACGCTCCATATGGAATAGTTCTGAGCTAGAAGCAACTTCCTTTGAAACAGCCTGTGTCATTTCAGAGGCAGGGATTTGATTTATTTTCCTTAGTTGTCCGTCTCTTAGCTCCACCATATGGTCGATATAGGCTTCATAATTAGATAAATCATGGTCGCACAAAATAACTGTCTTCCCATCAGAGACCAACTCTTTTAGAATCTCCAATATCTCTAACCTGCTCTTCCGGTCAATAGAAGCGAAGGGCTCATCCAAGAGATAGACCCTAGGATTCATAGCAAAGAGAACAGCCAAAGCAGCCTTTTGCTTTTCTCCACCTGATAAGTGATGGATGGGACGGTGCAAAATCGCCTTGCAGCGACATTGCTGGACAACCTCTGCTATTTTAGAATCAATTTCCTGAACGGGATGCCCAATATTTTCCAAGGTAAAAATCAGCTCCTCAAACAAGTTCTCCATGGTAAATTGATGATTGG
>CAUQIK010000058.1:0-5037 GCA_963518035.1 uncultured Streptococcus sp.
AACAAGTTTTGTTTGATTAAAATAATTCAAAAAAATTTTTTAAAAACGCTTGCATTTGTTTTTGAAATGCGTTATACTTAAATTAACGCAAACGTTTGCGCCTTAATTGCGCAACGTTTTATAACAAACACATGAGGTGCTATTATGAAAAAACGTCAAAGTGGTGTGTTGATGCACATCTCTTCTCTGCCAGGAGCATACGGGATTGGATCATTTGGCCAGACTGCCTATGATTTCGTTGATTTCTTGGTTCGTACGAAGCAACGTTACTGGCAAATCCTCCCTCTTGGGACAACAAGCTATGGAGATTCTCCATACCAATCATTCTCAGCCTTTGCTGGAAATACGCATTTTATCGACCTTGATATCTTGGTAGAGCAAGGCTTGCTCGAAGCCAGTGATCTTAAAGGTGTTGACTTTGGTAGCGATGCATCTGAAGTTGACTATGCGAAGATTTATTATGCACGTCGTCCGCTTTTAGAAAAAACAGTCAAACGCTTCTTGGAAGTGGGTGATGTCAAAGATTTTGAGAAGTTTGCTAAAGACAACCAATCATGGCTCGAACTCTTCGCAGAATATATGGCTATCAAAGAGCATTTTGACAATCTTGCTTGGACAGAATGGCCAGATGCAGATGCTCGTGCTCGTAAAGCTTCAGCACTTGAAAGCTACCGTGAGCAATTGGCAGACAAGTTGGTTTACCACCGTGTGACTCAATACTTCTTCTTCCAACAATGGTTGAAATTGAAAGCTTACGCTAACGACAACCACATCGAAATCGTTGGGGACATGCCTATCTATGTAGCGGAAGATTCAAGCGACATGTGGGCAAATCCACATCTCTTCAAGACAGATGCCAATGGTAAAGCAACTTGCATTGCAGGATGCCCACCAGATGAGTTTTCTGCAACTGGTCAACTTTGGGGGAACCCAATCTATGACTGGGAAGCAATGGACAAAGACGGTTACAAATGGTGGATTGAACGCTTGCGTGAAAGCTTCAAAATCTACGATATCGTTCGTATCGATCACTTCCGCGGTTTCGAATCTTACTGGGAAATTCCTGCTGGTTCCGATACAGCGGCCCCTGGTAAATGGGTGAAAGGTCCAGGGTACAAACTCTTCGCAGCCGTTAAGGAAGAGCTTGGTGAGCTAAACATCATCGCAGAAGACCTTGGTTTCATGACAGATGAAGTCATCGAGTTGCGTGAACGTACTGGCTTCCCAGGAATGAAGATTCTTCAATTCGCCTTCAATCCAGAAGACGAAAGTATCGATAGCCCACACTTGGCACCTGCCAACTCTGTTATGTATACAGGAACACACGACAATAATACGGTCCTTGGTTGGTACCGTAATGAGATCGACGATCCAACTCGTGAATACATGGCTCGTTACACGAACCGTAAAGAGTACGAAACAGTGCCACACGCAATGCTTCGCACAGTATTTTCATCTGTTAGCTTCATGGCTATTGCAACTATGCAAGACTTGCTAGAACTAGATGAGTCAGCTCGCATGAACTTCCCATCTACTCTTGGTGGAAACTGGTCATGGCGTATGACAGCAGATCAATTGACACCAGCTGTTGAAGAAACTTTGCTTGACTTGACTACAATTTATCGCCGAATCAATGAAAATTTGGTAGAATTAAAGAAATAAGACATTATCAGGAGACACATAAACATGTTACCATTAAACGAATTTGTACAAAAACGTTACAATAAAACCATTGCAGAATGTAGCAATGAAGAGCTTTACCTTGCTCTTCTTAACTACAGCAAGCTTGCTAGCAGCCAAAAACCAGTGAACACTGGTAAGAAAAAAGTTTACTATATCTCAGCTGAGTTCTTGATTGGTAAACTCTTGTCAAACAACTTGATTAACCTTGGTCTTTATGACGAAGTTAAAAAAGAACTTGCTGATGCAGGCAAAGAGTTGATCGAAATCGAAGAAGTAGAATTGGAACCATCACTTGGTAACGGTGGTTTGGGACGTTTGGCAGCCTGCTTTATCGACTCAATCGCTACACTTGGTTTGAATGGTGACGGTGTTGGTTTGAACTACCACTTTGGTCTTTTCCAACAAGTTCTTAAAAACAACCAACAAGAAACTATTCCTAATGCTTGGTTGACTGACCAAAACTGGTTGGTTCGTTCAAGCCGTAGCTACCAAGTGCCATTTGCACACTTCACATTGACATCTACTCTTTATGATATCGATGTACCTGGTTACAAGACAGCTACTAAAAACCGCTTGCGTTTGTTTGACTTGGATTCAGTTGATTCTTCAATCATCCAAGATGGTATCAACTTTGACAAGACAGATATCGCTCGCAACTTGACTCTCTTCCTTTACCCAGACGATAGCGACAAGCAAGGTGAATTGCTCCGTATCTTCCAACAATACTTCATGGTTTCAAACGGTGCGCAATTGATCATCGACGAAGCAATCGAAAAAGGAAGCAACTTGCATGACCTTGCTGATTACGCAGTTGTACAAATCAACGATACTCACCCATCAATGGTTATCCCTGAATTGATCCGTCTTTTGACTGCTCGTGGTATCGAACTTGATGAAGCAATCTCAATCGTTCGTAGCATGACTGCCTACACTAACCACACAATCCTTGCTGAAGCCCTTGAAAAATGGCCTCTTGAATTCTTGCAAGAAGTGGTTCCTCACTTGGTACCAATCATCGAAGAATTGGACCGTCGTGTGAAAGCAGAATACAAAGATCCAGCTGTTCAAATCATTGATGAAAACGACCGTGTACACATGGCTCACATGGATATCCACTATGGATACAGCGTAAACGGGGTGGCAGCACTCCACACTGAGATCTTGAAGAACTCAGAGTTGAAAGCTTTCTACGACATCTACCCAGAAAAATTCAACAACAAAACAAACGGTATCACATTCCGTCGTTGGCTCATGCATGCCAACCCAAGACTATCTCACTACTTGGATGAGATTATTGGAGAGGGATGGCACCATGAAGCAGATGAGCTTGAAAAACTCTTGTCTTACGAAGACAAAGCAGCTGTCAAAGAAAAATTGGAAAGCATCAAGGCTCACAACAAACGTAAATTGGCTCGTCACTTGAAAGAACACCAAGGTGTGGAAATCAATACAAACTCTATCTTTGACATCCAAATCAAACGTCTTCACGAGTACAAACGCCAACAAATGAACGCTTTGTACGTCATCCACAAATACCTTGACATCAAAGCTGGTAACATCCCTGCTCGCCCAATCACAATCTTCTTTGGTGGTAAAGCAGCTCCAGCCTACACAATCGCTCAAGACATCATCCACTTGATCCTTTGCATGTCAGAAGTTATTGCTAACGATCCAGCAGTAGCTCCACACTTGCAAGTAGTTATGGTTGAAAACTACAACGTTACTGCAGCAAGCTTCCTTATCCCAGCATGTGATATCTCAGAACAAATCTCACTTGCTTCTAAAGAAGCTTCAGGTACTGGTAACATGAAATTCATGTTGAACGGAGCTTTGACTCTTGGTACTATGGACGGTGCTAACGTGGAAATCGCTGAGTTGGTTGGCGACGAAAACATCTACATCTTTGGTGAAGATTCAGAAACTGTTATCGACCTTTACGCAAAAGCAGCTTACAAATCAAGCGAATTCTACGCTCGTAAAGCCATCAAACCATTGGTTGACTTCATCGTCAGCGACGCTGTTCTTGCAGTAGGTAAGAAAGAACGCTTGGAACGTCTTCACAACGAATTGATCAACAAAGACTGGTTCATGACTCTCCTTGACTTGGAAGACTACATTAAAGTCAAAGAGCAAATGCTTGCTGACTACGAAGACCGCGACGCATGGTTGGATAAAGTCATCGTTAACATTGCCAAAGCAGGATTCTTCTCATCTGACCGTACAATCGCTCAGTACAACGAAGATATCTGGCACTTGAACTAAGATACAAATTTATACTAATACATTTTGTAAAAAAGCGAGTTTCGATTGAAATTCGCTTTTTTTGAATAATGTTGATTTGAATCAATCTGGTCTAAAAAGAGAGAAATCATAGACGTATTGAAGGTTTAACACTCTCTTTCAACCTCATGCTTCTTCTTAGTTGATTACCTCACATTTCTTGTATCCGCTTACACGAAGTGTTATAATATGATTGCAGGAAAGAAGGTGTTCTTATGTGGAAAAAATATTTTTCAAAATATAAATGGACTGATTTATTTTGGATACTATTTGTGATTTGGTCATGCCTTTATATGGGTAATAGTAGTTCCTTTCCACTGACTCATCAAGAAATCTCTTTTCATGGATGTTGTTATGGGGCATCACTTGCCTCATTTCACTTGCTATTTATTGATAAATTTGTTATTTCGAATCGAAAATAAATGGAGAGGTTAAAATTTTTTCCACTTTTCGGATAGACAGTTGAAAAATCGCGATTTATACCCACACCTCAAGAGGAGGTGCGGGTTTTGTCTTATCTGAAAGTTTTATTTACAGTGCTTTCCCAACCAAAATCTCTGCCTCAATGGTAATCTCTGTCAGTTGACTCCAGTCAATTTTGGTCTGGTCAACATGAAAGAGAAGGGGGGTCATGCTAAGTAAAGCTTGGCGTTGCTCGGCTGTGATGGGTTTGGTTAGGGAAGCTATTTGGCTAGATTGGATGCTGAAGTATTCCTGGAAATGTTCCTTGATATCTTGGTTGGAATAGTCCTTGTTTGTCAGCTGGTCTTGTACCCTTTGACGGATTTCTTTGAGGTGATTTTCAGTCGGGATGACCTTGATCAAGATGCCATCTTTGGATAAAACGCGACGGAATTCCCCATAGTTGGCAGGTGAAAAGATGTCGAGCAGGATATCCATACTGGCGTCTTTTATAGGAAGTCGAGCCAGGTCACCGACAAACCAATTAACTGACCAGTTGAGTTCACTTTTAGCTGCGATTTGGACCGAGTCTTTTGAAATGTCAAAGGCATAGAAGGTTTTATCAGAGTGACTTTCTTGGAGTTTACGAGAGTAGAAACCTTCGCCACAACC
>CAUQIK010000059.1:0-4972 GCA_963518035.1 uncultured Streptococcus sp.
ACCTTTTGGTAGTCAGAAGCTATTTTCTGAACCTTTTGTCCATAAGTCACTGCTGCTTGCTGAACACGTAACACATCTACTGGAGCACTGGCTGCTTGGACATCATTCAAGGAAATATTAATTGATTTTAGCTCTGCTTTTGGAGCTGGACTTGGAGTCCCGGTTGAACCTGTAGTTGTAGTTGAGGTTGTCTCTGCAACACTATAGGCTACTTTAAAAGTCCCACCCGTCTTCAAATCAATTTCTTGACCAAACTCAACTGGTGTACCATCATAAGTGACTGAGTGAACTGTCACTCCTGATTCAGCTTTCCACGATACCTTAGCCTTTGTTCCTGTTCGTCCAACAGCACTCGTACTCGTGATTGCCAGATCTTCCAAATTCTTCAAATCAGTCGAATTGATTTCGTCACTAGGCTCTTTGATTGTTTTTAATTCAGTATAGTTTACAGAAGGAATTGTGATTGGTGTCATACCAAAACCACTAAATTCTTTTCCACTAAAGTCTTCTTTTGGTAATTCTGAGATTGCAGAAGCCAACTGCTCTTTGAGAGATTCTACAGCCTTCTCTAGGTCTTTGTTTGCAGCTGTATCCAAAAATTGCTTAAGAGTGATTTTGCTCTTCTCACTTGTTCCATAGTAAGCAGCTAATTTCTCATCAATAAAGTTATGAATATCCTTTTTATGATTTTCAAACTTGGTTCTTTCATCTGTTAGATTGTTCTTTAAACTCTCAATCTTTTTGCCGATGCTTTCTGCGACTGTTTTATAGGAAGGTCTAACTTCAGATGACGTACCATCAGAAGATGCTGCTGTTCCATCTATATTAGAAGTCAGACTACCTTGAGCTTTAATTAATTCCTTATAAGTTTCAATTTGTCCCTTAACGTCTTCCCGACTCTGAGAAATGAGCCCAGTGATAACATCCGCATGATTTTTCTTCTCAGTGACCCTATCCTGAAGCAGAGTGTCAAGCTTTTTACCATAGGCAATCTGTGAAACGTCATAACGACCAAAAATCTGAGAATAACTATCCAAACCTGTCTTTAAAGCACTGTTGGCGTCAACAGAAGAACTAGACATACTATAGAGAGTTGGGAAAAGATTTTTAGAGTTGATAGCTGTATTATATAAATTCGTACGATAGTTTCCGATATTGGTCGCTTGTATCTGTGAGCTAGCTTGGACATTCTTTTGTGCTGTATAAAGGTTGTTCAAAATACTAGCCATATACATATCGACTAACTGACCATTCAAATCAGCAACAATATCTTTCGCTAGTTTATTTGCATCATTTTCTACTTGCAAATTTCCTTGCGCATTCACCTTATAATTGATGGTTGTCTTGTCAACATTGATGCTGTTAATATCGAGTATTTTTTCAGAAAAGTCACTAGGAATTGTTAAAACGAGTTGGTATTTCCCACTTTCTAACCCAGAATCAGCTGCTCCACGAGGGACAACAGACCAATTTTGTGAATTATCACGCTCGATATTTTTTACATAACTAGCACCTAGATTGTATTCTTTTGTATCTACGTAGACAGGCTTATCTTCATTTACGATAGCTACATTTAATTTTGTCTGCTGATTAGCCTTTGCATTATTTTCATTGCTAATCGTTGTATTTTTTTGAACAGATAGATTCAAAAAAATAATCAATGCAAGCAATCCTAATGCCAGCAGACTACTTCCTATATATTTAAAAATTCTATTCTTCCTCATATTACTTTAAATTTTCTCCGTCATAAAAAATAGGAAGGCTCTCGCCTTCCTAAAGCCACTTATATAACAAATTAAATTTGTGATGCAAGATCTTGGTCGTTTTGTTCAACAATTTCAGCAACCTTGTTCAATTGAGCATTGATTTCATCAAGCAAAGTTGCAAACTCCTCAATTTTTGGAGACAATTCTGTGAATTGGCGATCAAAGCTCTCAAAAGCAGCACCTTTCCAGTTGTCTCGGATAGTATTTTGCTCTTGAGTCAATGTACGAAGTACTTGTCTTACTTCCTCAGAACCTTGAGTGTACTTTTGAGCAGAGGTGCGCAATTCTTCTGTTGTTAATTGAATTAAAGCCATGTGAAACTCCTTTATATTAATTTATGCCCTCATTATATCAATAATTTGCCTCAATTGCAAGTTTAAAATTCATTTTTTATTCTATTTATAAAAAAATAAGAGCTATTTCCATCTAAAAACTAGTAAGAAAGGTTAAATTATCTACTTTTCTTGTATAATTACTTCTTTTTTTATCTATAATAACAAACTCATATCATCCTTCTTTTATAAGATATATTTGTTAAACGTTCTTTTCTTCTAACTTTCTATGAAAGTTTTTATTCTCTTGATGGCGAGCTTCCAACACATTCTCTATACGACTCTTGTAAAGTTGATGATAGTTATCTAAATTGTTCTCTATCTCAAAGATATATGGTTGAATTTCAGCAAAACTACTGTCTCTGCATGCATAGGAAAGCGCCTCTAGGAGATGATCCGTCTCCCTACTAAACTTGTGGAAATCATCATCCAAATCCATCTCCAAACGCTCTAAGTCTCGTAATTTACGATTATGCTCATCCTCTAGTTTCTGAAGTTCCTTTTTAT
The DNA here is from genome assembly GCA_963518035.1 of uncultured Streptococcus sp. Lineage (GTDB taxonomy): Bacteria > Bacillota > Bacilli > Lactobacillales > Streptococcaceae > Streptococcus. The sequence goes on from CAUQIK010000059.1 coordinate 2,606, forward strand.
CCATCACAAGTTTTCTCCTAGTTCTTGATAGGACTTTGTAAAGCAGGTGTTTGCATGGTCTGGGTCAAGTAAGTTTCAGCAGCATCAGCGGCCTTGCCCTCAAATCCACCCTTAATATTGTTTACATAAGTCTTAGAGGCGTACTCTTGCATATCTGAGGCTGCTTCTTGCAACTTTTTAGCCAACTCCACTCCCTTAGCAAGGATTGACAGTTCTTTTGCAGTTACTAAGGCCCTGACTGCTTGGCGTTCTTGTTCCTTCATTCTTTCTTTGAAGCCTCTGTCGAGTTGCTCTCTTGTAATTAAAGTATCCTCATCCGTTAGGACTAACATTTTTTTCCCTCCATGTTTGTTTTACATCCGCCAATAGATTGTTAAAATCTTCAGCACTATTTGTATCTATGGTTTCAAAGGAACCACTAGCTTTAACCAGGCTTTCCCCTAGCTGCTCAATTTGTGTCAGGAAGGATGTTGCTGCTGTCTTCGTGTCACTTGCAACGCCTTCATCCCAAAAGCTTGTTGTGTCAAAACCAGAAAGTAGATTTGTAACTTCTGAACTTGACAAATATCCAACCATGTCAAACGCTGTCTGTCTTGTTTCTTTTATCATGTTTTGAATATCTTCCTTAGCATCTGAAAGTAAGGTTTTCACAGATTTAACTTTGTCTTCCATGTCAAAATTTGCCAACTGGGCTGCTGTCTGAAGCAACTGAGCTCGAACCAAAATCCTCTTTTCTCCTGTAAGATTGCCATTTCTCAGTTGTTCCTGATAACGAGGAATAGCTTCTCGATCCCACTTTATAGATTCCTGACGAGCTTCTTCGACAATTTTACTATATTCAGTTGTAAAATTCTCGTAAACAGCATAACCAATAGCTGCCTTTATTTTAAACTCACCCCTCATAATGGCATTTAAAACATTTGAGGCTACATTTTCATCGACTCCTAAAGCCCGGAGGGAATCCAACGTTGTCGCTATCAGTCGAGCTAGCTTTTCACCTGCCCTGAGCAATTCTGGGTGAAAATCCTCAGACGCGGTCAATAAATTTCCCTTTCCATCCGATTGGAAAACACCAAAGTCATGGGAGCTTTCCGGATCAGTAATTTGGGTATAATGAAGGGGAACGAGGACATTGACTTTACCGACGGGTTTCTTAAGAGGTTCATCGGAGTCCCCCGGTAATTTGGTGATGGTATGCTCACGATTGAGCATCCCCACGACATCAAATGGATTGACATAGTACTCGATTTTTTCGCTGATCTTTTTGATTTTCTCATCGCTGAGTCCCATTTTCTTTAAACTCTTTGTCGTGTCCGGGCCGTCAAAGAGGACCACTTTGCCGATTTTCTCCAGTTCTTGATCAGTAAGGCCAGCTACCCCTTGGGCAGAGACAATGGTCCCTAAGGAGTGACCTGTGATGTCCATCGTCGCATTTGGAGCCTTTTCGCGCATCTCAGCGATTTTCGTTTTCATTCCTACTGTCGCTAACTTGGCTTGCGGCGTATGGATATGATTGAGAGCGAACTTAGCATCGTTGTCAACCCAGTCGTTCCAATTTTCTTTACTGATGGCATCACTTCCGCGGATAGCCATATAGGTTTTCTTGGTATCATTAGTCAAGGTTGGCGTATCCGTTAAGTAGTAGGCACTGAAACCAGCTTCATCATCAGTTAACAATCCTTTTTGATAACGTTTGTGATGAACATCCTGCCTCATCCCATTCGCATCAGGAACTGGTATCGATGTGACTTTATAAGTATCTCGCAACTCAGGATCTGGTTGCAAGTAGACTCTACCATTATGAGGAAGGTTCTTACCTCCGGGTGTGATTTCACCGTCAAAAACTATATCTTCAGAAAAGTTAAAATCTTGAAAAGTTTTTGAATTATTTAAAGGCGGAAAATTATTAGGGCGATTAGCATATGCCGACTGCGCCAAATCTGCATAAAAATTATCAAAATTTTTTAAATTGCTATTACTCATATATAAACCATCCACCATCTCGTAAAATTCTTATGGGTTGCATTTCAGAAATCCTCTCAAGGTTAGGCAAGGAGTACCTGTTATTATCCAAAGGAAATCCAAGAGTAAAACTGCTTTCCTTTATATTGTTTATACGCCCTTTAAATGTTAGCATATAACCGCCTCCTTGAGGAGTTCCATTTCCTATCTGACCAACTTCCATACTATCCCAATCAAACTGGACACTTTCGACTTTAGGATTTCTAGACTTTATGAAGTTCGCCATCTCCTCTTCATGCTCCTTCAGATATGCCAACTGCTTGGCTCGCGGACTAAGAAATACTCCTCCAAATAGATTTGTTTCCTGTGCCATCCATGCGCCTCCTCCAAATACTACAAGGGCTA
>CAUQIK010000060.1:0-4855 GCA_963518035.1 uncultured Streptococcus sp.
AAACATCAAGATTGCCATTTTTAAAGTCACGAAGGACACGAAGACGTTTGTTTTGATCTAGGTCTCCATGAATTCCTTCTGCACGGAAACCACGAATTTTCAAACCACGAGTCAATTCATCTACACGGCGTTTTGTACGACCAAATACGATAGCAAGTTCTGGTTGTTCCACATCCATGAGACGAGTCATGGTATCAAATTTTTCTTGCTCTTTAACTCGGATATAGTATTGGTCAACCAATTCTGTTGTTAATTCCTTAGCAGCAATCTTCACGTGCTCAGGGTCTTTCATAAACTGAACACCGATACGTTTGATGGCATCTGGCATAGTTGCTGAGAAAAGAAGAGTTTGACGGCTTTCAGGGACACGGGAGATGATAGCTTCGATGTCTTCTAAGAAGCCCATGTTGAGCATTTCATCCGCTTCGTCAAGGATAAGAGTTTCAATATCTTGTAATTTCAAGGCCTTGCGTTTAATCAAGTCCAAGAGACGACCTGGAGTTCCCACCACGATATGGGCACCAGATTTAAGAGCCTTAATTTGTTTTTCAATGCTTGATCCGCCATATACTGAGCGGACTTTGACTCCCTTACTACGACCAAATCGGAAGAGTTCTTCTTGACTTTGGACAGCAAGTTCACGTGTTGGAGCGATAACCAAAGCTTGGATGGTCGCTTCTTCTGTACGGATTTTTTCAAGGGTAGGCAAACCAAAGGCTGCAGTTTTTCCTGTACCAGTCTGAGCTTGACCGATAACGTCCTTACCTTCAAGAGCCAATGGAATGGTTTGTTCTTGGATCGGACTGGCTTCTACAAAACCAGCTTTTTCAATCTCTGCTAGCAAATCAGCAGACAAGTTTAATTCATTAAATTTCACGTTATTCTTCTTTCTAAAGGTGGTGCGAAGCCACCCTATAGGGCTTAGTTTATACTTTTCTTTTTATGACGTATTTTCATATACTGGATATAAAATCGTGTTGCTTCTTTTCCACAAAAGAAAAGTACTGTTTTCTTTGCAACCTATCTAGTATAACACAAGAACAGAGCAAAAGATAGCCCAATCTATCGATAAACTCATGTAAACGATTTTTCAGAGAAAATAAGGATGAAATTTCCACTATTTCATAAACTTTTTTAAAGCGTAGCAGAATTGTGCAAAAGTTTTTTTCTTGTGCTAGAATGAAATTCGAATAGGAGGAACTCTAAATGTTAACTTATGATTTAATCGTTATCGGATTTGGTAAAGCTGGTAAAACACTAGCAGGTAAATTGGCTTCAGCTGGTAAAAAAGTTGCCCTCGTTGAACGTAGCAAAGCTATGTACGGTGGAACTTGTATCAACATCGGTTGTATCCCAACTAAAACTTTGCTGGTTGCTGCTGAGAAAGACTTGTCTTTTGAAGAAGTGATTGCTACCAAAAACACTATCACTAGTCGCCTCAACGGTAAAAACTATGCGACTGTTGCTGGTACAGGCGTCGATATCTTTGATGCGGAAGCTCACTTCCTTTCAAATAAAGTCATCGAAATCCAAGCTGGTGATGAAAAGAAAGAACTGACTGCTGAAACAATCGTCATCAACACTGGTGCTGTTTCAAACGTCTTGCCAATCCCTGGACTTGCTACAAGCAAAAACGTCTTTGACTCAACAGGTATCCAAAACTTGGACAAATTACCTGAAAAACTTGGAGTTCTTGGTGGCGGAAATATCGGTCTTGAATTTGCTGGTCTTTACAACAAACTTGGAAGCAAGGTTACAGTCCTAGATGCCTTGGATACTTTCCTTCCTCGTGCAGAACCTTCCATCGCAGCTCTTGCTAAACAATACATGGAAGAAGACGGTATTGAATTGCTTCAAAACATCCGTACTACTGAAATCAAAAATGACGGTGACCAAGTGCTTGTTGTGACTGAAAACGAAACTTACCGTTTCGATGCCCTTCTCTACGCAACTGGACGCAAACCAAACGTAGAACCACTTCAACTTGAAAATACAGATATTGAACTAACTGAACGTGGTGCTATTAAAGTAGACAAACATTGTCAAACAAACGTTCCTGGTGTCTTTGCAGTTGGAGATGTCAACGGTGGCCTTCAATTTACTTACATTTCACTTGATGACTTCCGTGTTGTTTACAGCTACCTTGCTGGAGATGGCAGCTACACACTTGAAGACCGTCTCAATGTACCAAACACCATGTTCATCACACCTGCACTTTCACAAGTTGGTTTGACTGAAAGCCAAGCAGCTGATTTGAAACTTCCATACGCAGTGAAAGAAATCCCTGTTGCAGCAATGCCTCGTGGTCACGTAAACGGAGACCTTCGCGGAGCTTTCAAAGCTGTTGTTAATACTGAAACAAAAGAAATTCTTGGAGCAAGCATCTTCTCAGAAGGTTCTCAAGAAATCATCAACATCATCACTGTTGCTATGGACAACAAGATTCCTTACACTTACTTCACAAAACAAATCTTCACTCACCCAACCTTGGCTGAGAACTTGAATGACTTGTTTGCGATTTAAGTTGAGACTACATCGTAGCTAACAGCCCTCGTCGGGCTGTTTTTGTTTCTGCGGAATCTCAAATCTGTCTTTTCCCTCTTTTATGATATAATAGAAACATGAAATTAAAAACTACTTTGGGCCTTCTTGCTGGGCGTTCTTCCCACTTCATTTTAAGCCGTCTTGGCCGTGGAAGTACGCTTCCAGGAAAACTTGCCCTTCAATTCGATAAAGATATTTTACAAAACCTAGCTAAGAACTACGAGATTGTCGTGGTGACTGGAACCAACGGAAAAACCTTGACAACTGCTCTCACTGTCGGCATTTTAAAAGAGGTTTATGGTCAAGTTCTGACCAACCCAAGCGGTGCCAACATGATTACAGGAATTGCGACAACCTTCTTAACAGCCAAATCTTCTAAAACTGGGAAAAATATTGCCGTCCTAGAAATCGACGAAGCCAGTCTATCTCGTATCTGTGACTATATCCAGCCAAGCCTTTTTGTCATCACGAATATCTTCCGTGACCAGATGGACCGCTATGGTGAAATTTACACAACTTACAAGATGATTTTGGATGCCATTCGTAAGGTGCCTACGGCTACTGTTCTCCTTAATGGAGACAGTCCACTTTTCTACAAGCCAGCTATTCCAAATCCTGTAGAGTATTTTGGTTTTGACTTAGAAAAAGGACCCGCTCGAGAAGCTCACTACAATACAGAAGGAATTCTCTGTCCTGACTGCCAAGGCATCCTCAAATATGAGCACAATACCTATGCCAACTTGGGGGCCTATATCTGTGAAAATTGTGGCTGCAAACGTCCTGATCTCAACTATCGCTTGACAGAACTAGTTGAGTTGACCAACAATCGCTCTCGCTTTGTCATTGACGGACAAGAATACGGTATTCAAATCGGTGGTCTCTACAATATCTACAACGCCCTAGCTGCAGTTGCTATCGCCCGTTTCCTTGGTGCAGATTCACAACTCATCAAGCAGGGATTTGACAAGAGCCGTGCTGTCTTTGGACGCCAAGAAACCTTCCATATCGGTGACAAGGAATGCACCCTCGTCTTGATTAAAAATCCAGTCGGTGCGACCCAAGCTATCGAGATGATTAAACTAGCTCCTTATCCATTTAGCCTATCTGTCCTCCTAAATGCCAACTATGCAGATGGAATTGACACCAGCTGGATCTGGGATGCTGATTTTGAACAAATCACTGACATGGATATTCCCGAAATCAACGCTGGCGGTGTTCGCCATTCTGAAATCGCACGTCGTCTACGAGTAACTGGCTATCCAGCTGATAAAATTACTGAAACAAGTAGTCTGGAGCAAGTTCTTAAGACCATTGAGAACCAAGACTGCAAGCATGCTTATATTCTAGCTACCTATACTGCTATGCTTGAATTCCGCGAACTGCTGGCTAGTCGTCAGATTGTTAGAAAGGAGATGAACTAATGGTTTATACTTCACTTTCCTCAAAAGCTGGCAATTACCCCTATCAGCTCAACATTGCCCACCTCTACGGAAATCTCATGAATACCTATGGGGACAATGGAAACATCCTCATGCTCAAGTATGTGGCTGAAAAACTGGGAGCCCATGTGACGGTTGACATCGTTTCTCTCCATGATGACTTTGACGAAAATCACTACGACATTGCCTTTTTCGGTGGCGGTCAAGACTTTGAACAAAGTATTATTGCAGACGACCTACCTGCTAAAAAAGAGAGCATTGACAACTACATCCAAAATGACGGTGTGGTTCTGGCTATCTGCGGTGGTTTCCAACTATTGGGGCAATATTATGTTGAAGCTTCAGGGAAACGCATCGAAGGGCTAGGGGTCATGGGCCACTATACCCTCAACCAGACCAATAACCGTTTCATCGGGGACATCAAGATTCATAATGAAGATTTCGATGAAACCTACTACGGATTTGAAAATCATCAGGGCCGCACCTTCCTCTCAGATGACCAAAAACCGCTGGGGCAGGTTGTCTATGGAAATGGAAATAACGAAGAAAAAGTCGGCGAAGGGGTTCATTATAAGAATGTCTTTGGTTCCTACTTCCACGGGCCTATCCTCTCTCGTAATGCCAATCTGGCTTATCGCCTAGTCACTACTGCCCTCAAGAAGAAATATGGTCAGGACATCCAACTCCCTGCTTATAAGGACATTCTCAGCCAAGAAATCGCTGAAGAATACAGTGATGTCAAAAGCAAGGCTGACTTTTCTTAAACAAAGGAAAATGATATCAAAGAACTCCGTTATCTTGTCGGAGTTCTTTTTGTCTGTTCTTTTACCCTTCTCCCTTGCATTTTCTCTCATTTTTTGCCAAAATAGAGG
>CAUQIK010000061.1:0-4695 GCA_963518035.1 uncultured Streptococcus sp.
CCTCCAAAACTAAAAATGATTATTTGATCATTTCAAAAGAAATATTCATCTCATTTTAACACAAAAAAAGGGCAATTAAAAGCAGATATAAAAAAATATTTACTTTTTTGTATTTCCAAATTATTATTCATTCTGTCCATATATACTCAAAACATCTGTCTATATATTAAAAAATGTGTTCTTTTCACAAAGTTGACAAGAAGTAAAATCTATTTTGAATCATTGAATCTATCTTCATTATGTAGTATTTATACTAGAAATCCCTCTATAAACCATACAAATAAATTAATTTTTATTAATAATTTCGAAATCAGAATAAGAGTTTCTCTCTTTTGATTTAAAAGGTTTCGGTTTATTTTATATTTTATAAAAAGAACCCGAGAATCAATCTCGAGTTCTTTTTGATATCTGTCTTACAAAAAACTTTTGAACATTAAGATGGCTTAGTCTTTCTTACGAAGGACAAAAGCTGCTAGGCTTGCAAAGGCAAGACCGATGATTGAAAGAAGACTAGATACTGCTGAACCTGTGTTTGGTAGAGCTTTCTTATCTTGACTTGCAGTTTCTTCTTTCTTGGTGCTTTCAGCTTGGTTTTCTGTTGTTGTAGATGCTACTTTCTTAGTTCCTACTTCAACGATCTCATCTACTGCTGGAGTGGTGATTGTGTTGGATTTCTCAACACGACCTGTATCAACTCCGTCTGTGTATCAGAACATTCCCATTTGCTATGCATAATTTTAAGTAAGCTAAAAAATTTAAATTACCTATATTCCCTATACTAAAAACAGCATCAAAATACATTTAAAAATTTGCACAAATAAAAAAGATTGCCCAATCAGACAATCTTTTTTATATTCTTAATATAAGTCAAGATAATTATCAACTTCCCATTGTGAAACGAAGGTCGCATAGCTAGCCCACTCAATACGTTTGGCTTCAAGGAAGCTAGTGTAGATATGTTCACCTAGGGCAGCCTTAACCACTTCATCTTCAGTCAAAGCTTTCAAGGCGTTATGAAGAGTTGATGGAAGATCAGTGATTCCAGCTTCCTTACGCTCTTCTGCTGTCATGATGTAGATATTTTCTTCGATCGGAGCTGGTGCTTCGATTTTGTTTTCAATACCATGCAAACCAACTTCCAAAAGAACAGCCATAGCGATGTATGGGTTTGCCATCGGATCCACTGAACGCAACTCAAGACGAGTTCCCATACCACGTGAAGCAGGCACGCGCACAAGTGGCGAACGGTTACGACCAGCCCAAGCAATGTAAACAGGCGCTTCATAACCTGGAACCAAACGTTTGTATGAGTTAACCGTTGGGTTCATGATAGCAGTATAGTTGTAGGCATGCTTGATCAAACCACCAAGGAAATGGTAGGCTGTTTCTGACAACTGCATTCCTTTTGGATCATTTGGATCAAAGAAGGCATTATTTCCTTCTGCATCAAACAAGGACATATTACAGTGCATACCTGATCCAGCAATACCAAATTTTGGTTTGGCCATAAAGGTTGCGTAAAGGCCATGTTTGCGAGCAATGGTTTTAACAACAAGTTTAAAGATTTGAATCTTATCACAAGCACGGAGAACTTCATCGTACTTAAAGTCAATCTCGTGTTGTCCAACCGCAACCTCGTGGTGACTCGCTTCTACTTCAAATCCCATTTTGGTCAAGACATTCACAATCTCACGACGTGTATTGTCCGCAAGGTCAGTAGGCGCCAAATCAAAGTAGCCACCCTTGTCATTCACTTCAAGTGTTGGATCTCCATTTTCATCCAACTTAAATAGGAAGAATTCTGGTTCTGGACCAAGATTGAAGGATTTGAATCCTACTTCCTCCATGTGACGAAGAGCTCGTTTCAAATTACCACGAGGGTCTCCTGCAAATGGTTCACCTTCTGTTGTATAGACATCACAGATCAAACCTGCAACACTTCCATTTTCATCTCCCCAAGGGAAGACTGTCCATGTATCCAAGTCTGGGTACAAGTACATATCTGACTCATTGATACGTACAAAACCTTCAATAGAAGAGCCATCAAACATGGCTTTGTTTGACAAGACCTTATCTAACTGTTCATCTGTAGCAGGAATTTCGACGTTTTTCATGGTTCCCAGAATATCTGAAAACATGAGACGGATAAAGGTAACATTTTTTTCCTTGACTTCACGACGAATATCTGCAGCTGTGATTGGCATGGGTTTTCTCCTTAATATATATGACTACTTGCGATTGCCTAACCGCGACCAAAGGGTGACCGTACTGAAGCAAAGCGCCCCTGCTGGAGGAGTTCATTGTGGAGTGCGCGACGCACTTCCGTCTGACTCACGGCTTTCTTGGACTTCGCCTCGCGTTCAGCATATTTTTTCTTAATCGCAGCAATATTATGACCTTCAGAGATATAATCTTTGATTTCAAGCAGACGATCCATGTCATTCAACGAATACATGCGACGGTTCCCTTCGTTTCGATCAGGTTTGATCAACTCCTGATCTTCATAATAACGAATCTGACGCGCCGAGAGATCGGTCAATTTCATAACACTGCCGATAGGAAAAACAGCCATATTTCGGCGAAATTCTCTTTCCTTCATTTACAATTTCCTTCTTCCTGTCTATTATAGTCTAAAAAAAGACATACGTCAACGAATAATGTCATAAAATGTAACATTATTTTCTTTTTTTCTCCCAAAAGAGTTTCAGTTGCTCAATATCATAATTAACAAGGATTGCGACAAAAACTCCCATAAATGTTTCAAATACGCGCGCAAACACGTACAAAAATGTTTCTCCGCTCGGTATTGATAGGGTAATAATCAACATAGCCGCTACACCACCGATAACTCCTGCCTTGTTGTTCATGGCAACATTTGTCATAATGGTTAACATGGTGCAAATCGGAACAACTAGTAAGGTTACCCAAAAGGCTCCATGAAATAAAGTGTTTAAGAGGAAAAAGACAAGGGCGTAAAAACCTCCGATGCTATTTCCTAAGATACGCGAAGTTCCAAAATGGACACTCTTATCAAAGCTCTCTCGTAAACTGAAGACCGCTGTTAATGCTCCGATTTGAAGCCCCTTCCAGCCAAAAAAACCAAAAATCAAGAGAACTATAAATACGGCAATCCCTGTTTTGAAGGTTCGCATACCAAGCTTGAACTGTGACTTATCAAATTTATATTTTTTAAAATAACTCATAATCTCAACTTTCTACTACCATTTTAACATAAATTAGTTGATTTTATGAGTGAAAATCAATAGGAAGCGTTTTTAATTCAAGCTACAAGAAAAAGAGGAAACAAAGTTCCTCTTTTCTATTTAACCTTTAGAGCTTACTTGCTTTCATCTTCTTTACGTTTCAACAGACTAAGTCCTAAAACTCCTACTAAAGCTGCTAGACCAAGATATGGCATGTAGCTTGAATCATTTGTACCTGTTTGAGGTAGAGTAGGGTTACCTTTTGGATTTGGAGTAGGAGTTGTTGGCTCCTCTGGTTTCTTAGGTTCTGGTGTTGTCGTGCGAACTGTATTTGAAGCGTAAGCAACTTTGTTCACAGTATTTACATAGGTATTTTCAAAGGTTCCGACTGCAATTCGTTTCATTTGAATATAAGTCTCAGCCTGGAATGGAGAATCCAACTGAATCTCTTGAAGGAATTCTTCCTTGAAGCGAATGGTAATCATTCCCTTATCTTGATCATGTTCAACCTGTGTTTCAGCTGTTAAGTCTGTCCCTGCCTTGATAACACGACCGTCTTTCAATCGGATATCAACTTTGGCAAGAACTTTATAGTTTCCAGTGTATTGATCACCTTTTTGGTCATAATCATCTACAAAACTATAGTCATTCAAGTCCTCAGAATGATTTTGTGGAATCAAACCACCAATTAAACGATAATTGAAGTACTGGTTCAACGGAATTGTTTGGCCATCGATATTGTCACTGCTTGGATCCATACTGATTGTCACATCTTTTTTAGGTGTGATTTTTGGTACATTGTTGACAACTACTTCTGTAGCATAGCCATTTCCAAAATCAATTTGGTAGGCTTTGTTTTCATACTTACCACCTGTCTTACCAAATTCAGACTTAACAGTCATCGGATCTGTAATGACTAATGATGTTCCAGTTGATACATATTGCTTGTAAAATTCTTCTGGATTATCAGCAGAGAAGAGTTGGAAAGCACCCTTAACAGTAATGTTAGCTTTCTTCAACAAGTCTTGAACTTTCTTAGGAGCAGCTTCTAGACTGTCATATTTTTGAACGCTGACACCTGATACTTGATTTCCTTTTTCATCTGCAACCTTAATCAAATCAGGACGAACATCTAAAGCTTCTTCTGGATAATCATCTACATAGTAGAAGCCGTTTTGGATTGCTTCCTTAGAAGATTTATCACCTTTATATTGATCCAAATCCCATGTTAATTCGTAGTAGTTGGTTGAACCAGCTAAAACTTCTTTTCCATCGATATTAAGGCCTTCTTTATTCTTATTTACTTTCGTTGGCTTAATATAGTTGTTATTTGGATTGTCAGGATCATTTGGTTTACCTGGAGTCGTTACACGAACAATGTTTGACTTGACACCGTAGGCGTCGTTGACTGTCAATGTAAAGTTATTTGTATAAGTTGCCCCATCATTCAAGACACGACCAACAACAGTTGGATATAGAGTCTCAAAGGATT
>CAUQIK010000062.1:0-4542 GCA_963518035.1 uncultured Streptococcus sp.
GCTTTGGAATGGATGCCAAGACCATCGAGAGAGCCTATGAATTGGGCGTTCGAACTGTTGACCTATCAGGTCGTGGCGGTACCAGCTTTGCCTATATCGAAAACCGTCGCAGTGGTCAACGTGACTACCTCAATCAATGGGGTCAGTCTACCATGCAAGCCCTTCTCAATGCCCAAGACTGGAAAGACAAGGTTGAACTCTTGGTCAGTGGAGGCGTTCGGAATCCGCTGGATATGATTAAGTGCTTGGTCTTTGGTGCCAAGGCCGTGGGACTGTCTCGAACAGTTCTGGAATTGGTTGAAACCTATTCAGTTGAAGAAGTGATTGGCATTGTCCAAGGCTGGAAAGACGATCTGCGTTTGATTATGTGTGCCCTTAATTGTGCCACCATAGCAGATCTGCAAAAAGTAGACTATCTTCTCTATGGAAAATTAAAAGAAGCAAATGATCAGATGAAAAAGGCGTAACCACCGCCTTTTTTCCATCCTCAGACCGAGGTGACTTTTTTGAATTGTGATAAAATAGAAGGGAGAGGATGAACCTATGAGAAAATTTAAAATCTTTTTATTTATCGAAGCCTGTCTGTTGACAGGAGCTCTGATTTTGATGGTTTCAGAGCATTTTTCGCGTTTTCTGCTGATTTTATTCCTCTTTTTGCTTTTGATTCGCTATTACACTGGTAAAGAGGGAAATAACCTTCTTTTGGTTGTGGCAACCATTCTCTTCTTTTTCATCGTCATGCTCAACCCCTTTGTGATTCTAGCTATTTTTGTTGCGGTTATATACAGTCTCTTTCTTCTTTACCCGATGATGAATCAGGAAAAAGAGCAAACCAATTTGGTTTTTGAAGAGGTGGTGACGGTTAAGAAGGAGAAAAATCGTTGGTTTGGCAATCTTCATCATTTTTCAAGCTACCAGACTTGCCAGTTTGATGATATCAATCTCTTTCGTCTCATGGGCAAGGACACTATTCATCTGGAGAGGGTTATCCTAACCAATCATGACAATGTCATTATTCTCAGAAAGATGGTAGGAACGACCAAAATCATTGTACCTGTAGATGTGGAAGTCAGTCTTAGCGTTAACTGTCTCTATGGTGATTTGACTTTTTTCAACCAGCCCAAGCGAGCCCTCCGCAATGAACACTATCATCAAGAAACAAGAGACTATCTCAAGAGTAATAAGAGTGTCAAGATTTTCTTGACCACTATGATTGGGGATGTTGAGGTGGTCAGAGGATGAAAAAACAAGCCTATGTAATGATTGCTCTCACCTCCATCTTGTTTGTCTTATTTTTCTCTCACAGCTTGCTGGAAATCCTTGACTTTGACTGGTCTATTTTCCTGCATGATGTCGAAAAAACAGAAAAATTTATCTTTTTGTTGTTGGTCTTCAGCATGTCCATGACCTGTCTCTTGGCCCTGTTTTGGAGAGGTGTCGAAGAGCTTTCACTAAGAAAAATGCAGGCCAATCTCAAGCGTTTATTGGCAGGGCAAGAAGTGGTTCAGCTTACAGATCCAGATTTGGATGCCAGTTTCAAGTCCTTGTCAGGTAAACTTAACCTCTTGACAGAGGCTCTTCAAAAAGCTGAAAATCACAGTCTTGCTCAGGAAGAGGAGATTATAGAGAAGGAACGGAAGCGGATTGCTCGGGATTTGCACGATACAGTCAGTCAGGAGTTGTTTGCGGCTCACATGATTTTGTCAGGTGTCAGTCAGCAGACTTTGAAATTAGATAGAGAAAAGATGCAGACCCAGTTGCAGAGTGTCACAGCTATTTTAGAAACCGCTCAGAAGGATTTGCGGGTCTTGCTCTTGCATTTGAGACCAGTTGAACTAGAGCAGAAGAGCTTGATAGAAGGGATTCAAATCCTCTTAAAAGAGCTTGAGGACAAGAGTGATCTCAAGGTTAGTTTCAAGCAAAATGTGACGAAATTGCCTAAGAAAATCGAGGAGCATATCTTCCGTATCCTGCAAGAATTGATCAGCAATACCCTCCGCCATGCCCAGGCCTCTTGTTTAGATGTCTATCTCTATCAGACAGATTTTGAATTGCAGTTGAAGGTGGTGGACAATGGGATTGGTTTCCAGTTGGGGAGTTTAGATGACCTGAGTTATGGACTGCGAAATATCAAGGAGCGGGTTGAAGATATGGCAGGGACGGTTCAGTTATTAACAGCTCCCAAGCAAGGGCTGGCAGTTGATATCCGTATTCCCCTGTTAGATAAGGAATGATAAAGGAGTAACGATGAAAATTTTACTAGTAGATGACCATGAAATGGTCCGCTTGGGCTTGAAAAGCTACTTTGACCTCCAAGACGATGTAGAAGTTGTGGGTGAGGCGTCCAACGGATCTCAAGGCATTGAGTTGGCCTTGGAATTGCGTCCGGATGTCATTGTCATGGATATTGTCATGCCTGAGATGAATGGGATTGACGCGACCTTGGCCATCCTCAAAGAATGGCCGGAGGCTAAAATTTTGATTGTGACTTCTTATCTAGACAATGAAAAAATCATGCCTGTCTTAAATGCAGGTGCTCGTGGCTATATGCTCAAGACTTCTAGTGCAGATGAACTACTCCACGCTGTCCGTAAGGTGGCTGCTGGAGAGTTGACCATTGAGCAAGAGGTCAGCAAGAAGGTCGAATATCACCGCAATCACATAGAATTACATGAGGATTTGACTGCGCGTGAGCGAGATGTTCTTCAACTCATCGCTAAGGGCTACGAAAATCAGCGCATCGCTGATGAACTTTTTATCTCTCTCAAGACGGTCAAGACCCATGTGTCCAATATCCTAGCCAAACTTGAGGTCAGCGATCGTACCCAGGCTGCAGTCTATGCCTTTCAGCATCACTTGGTAGGGCATGAGGAGTTTTAGTAGTTATATAAAATAATGTTGGAGAAATGACTTAATTTAGTATCAAAGAAGTGAGTAAATACCTCTAGCACAATAAAATATTTTTTTCACAATGTTTTTATGTTTTTTATTGACATTTATTTTATAGAGGAGTAAAATGAAGACAAAATTAACTAAAGTAATATAGTTAATACAACATTTATCAAAGGATATATAAAATCCAAAAGGAGGTTACAGGTATGTCTCCGTAAATTATCAAAATAAGGTCACTAGAGCGTTAAGGAATTTTGAAGAAAGGATTTTTGTCATGAAAAAATATATTACTTATGCAGCTTTATTACTTACTTCAGGAGCTTTGTTATCAACTACTTATGTAGTTAATGCAGAAACTACAACGTCTACCACTAAAGTGACTACATCACAAACAACTTCACAGTATACAAGCGAAAAAGAAGCAATTGATCAACTTGTTAAAGAAGGTAAAATTAAGGTTGAAGATGCAGAACAAGTTAAGTTGGTAGGATTTTCTCCTAGAGAATTAACGCAAGTAGAAGGCAATCAAGAAAAAGTAGCATTTAATCAAAATAGAGATGATAAAGGAACCTGGATGATAACAGATGGCCGCTGGTGGTTCAAATATACTTCAGGTGGGTATGCTAAACATTGGGAATTGTTAGACAACAAATGGTATTATTTTGATGATCAAGGTTGGATGAAATCAAATGAATGGATTAATCCAGGTGGCAATTGGTACTATCTTTCAAATGATGGTGCTATGCTAACTGGTTACAATCGAGTTGGAGGCACCCCTTATTTCTTTAGGACAAGTGGAGATCTAGTTGAAAATAAAGGAGAAGCTGTAGCTGAATATGCTAAGACGTTTGCAAATAAAATTCCTGTCTTGCCATATGAGCCTGCTGGTAGAGACCTTACTGTAGGTGTTGACTGTTCTGGATTTACATATGCCATATATAAAGATTTTGACATTGAATTAGGAACTACTACTGAAACTCAATTTAATCAAGGAATTGATGTAACTGGTAATGAAAAACCTGGAGATTTAATTTTCTTTAATCATCTTGCGCATGTGGGAATTAATATTGGCGGTAACCAAGTGGTTCACGCAAATTCTGAAAGAAAATTTGTCAACATAACTAACAATGAATACATTGGATCCATTGACGGAGCTAGACGAGTTTGGTAATAATAAAATTTAAATGTCATAAATAATTTGTTACTAATTGGAGGAAATGGCTATGAGAAAGTCTAAACTACTTACACTTGGTTTGCTTGCAGGTGCTGGTCTACTTTTATCTATCAACCAAGCACAGGCTGCAGATACTTGGGTTAAAAATGGTGCTGATTGGAATCTTTCACAAGATGGCAGTCTCGCTAAAAATAAATGGGTACAAAACGCTAGTTCTTGGTATCACTTCGATGGTTCTGGTAAAATGCAGACAGGCTGGTTCAAAGACGGCAATACTTGGTATTCACTAGCAGATAGTGGAGCTATGCGCACTGGCTGGTACAAGGAAGGCAGCACCTGGTACTCACTAGCAGATAGTGGAGCTATGCGTACAGGTTGGTACAAAGAAGGATCTACATGGTATTACCTCAAAGACAGTGGCGCTATGGCAACAGGATGGGCGACTGCAAATGGTCAATGGTCTTACTTTGAAAAAT
>CAUQIK010000063.1:0-4497 GCA_963518035.1 uncultured Streptococcus sp.
CTGGGATTTTAACCAGTGTCATCGGACCAACCCTTTTGAAGTGGTTGAAAATTGATGATCCAGTAGCAGTTGGTCTTTCCCTTGGTGGAACAGGTCATGCAGTCGGAACGGGAACAGCCTTTCGATACGGCTCGGTAGCAGGAGCCATGGGTGGCTTGGCTATCGGTGTCACCGGTATACTCTATGTATTTGTAAGTCCCATCGTAGCCAGTTTGATATTGAGTTAAAAAGCAAGGAAGCTGAGTTCCTTGCTTTTTTCCAATTTTATTTTGTAAGGATTTACTTTTCTTTGCTTAAATGAATGACTTGGTCGTAGCGTTTTAAGTCCTCGTCTGTATAATGGTGAATGACTTCAATGACTGTCTGAGGTAGCGAGAAGAGGAGGTCGCTAATCTTTTTGCTATTCTCTAAGTCAAGATTGGCCTTAATCTCATCAGCCAAGATGAGTTGGCTGTCGTGATAGAGCGCGCGAGCGATTTCGAGTCGTTGTTTCTCGCCACCAGACAGGCTATCGTTGCTAAGAGTTCGATTTTTCAAATGTTCTAAACCAGTTGTCTTGAGGATATGATTCAACCTTTCTTGCTTTTTAGTCATTCCTAGAAGGATATTGTCTTCCAGAGACAGCGTGTCAAAGTAATGGCTATCTTGGAGGATATAGGAGCTAACGCTCGTGATTTCTTGGCGTGATAGGCTTTGGCCAGCAAATGCAATCCGTCCACTGGTCGCTGCCAACTCTCCATGAATGATATTGAGTAAAGTCGTTTTTCCAGAGCCACTTTCACCGATAATGGCAATCTTTTCTCCTTTCTTGATGTGCATGGAAAGAGGGGATAAAAGGACCTGTCCCTCTTTTTCTAGAGAGATATTCTCTAGTTGGACGGGATAAATGTTTTGGAAGGTGCTAGTAGAAATAGGACTAGAATTTGTGAAAAGTACTTGGTACTTTTCACAGAGGTATTGAGTTGCTTTTCGGGTGTTAGTAAAGTAGGCTAATTCTTGGAATTGATAGCCAATATTATGAGAAACGAGATAAATGGCTACAAAACTAGCTGCGTTTAAATAACCATAATAGGTCATAAAACCGCCAATGACAATAGGGGCAACGGAGCAAAAGGCATCGATGCTATTGATAAAGAGACTGTTTAGGGTACGTTGTTTCTCATATCGTATTTCCGCATCCAAACTAGTCTGTAACTGATTTTGATAGCGAGCAAAAAAGAAGTCCTGTCCCTGATAATGACGAATCTGTTGGCTACCGCCAATAAAATTTGTCAAGCTTGATAAGTAGCTCTGGTTAATAGTGGACCGCTTTTCAGAAAGTGAATCTAAACGCTTAGATCCGATGGCACTACAGAGGACAGGGACGGAGTAGAAGAGAATAAAAATCAAGCCTAGGTAAAAATTAGTCCACAGGGCATATAGAATGGAGACGGTTGTGAAACCAAGAGAAGAAATAATGATAACGGTTGGCTCAATATAGCTCTTTTCTAACTGGTTGACGTCGTTTTCTAAATCAGACAAAATATCCTTTTCATCAATATCATAACCGCTGAGGAATCGCTTGAAAATAGCGCTTTTAATTCCATATCTGAAATCAGTAATCAAACGAGCGTAGTAATAGCGTTTTCCAGCTAGCCCCAGTAAGAGGATGAGGTTTCCAAGGATTCCCAGAATCAACACTTTCCAAAGAAGTTCCAGTTCTTGATTGGTAAAACTAGCAACGATACTCTGAATGAGCGCTGGCGTAATAATCGCTTCCAGCCATGTGATTGCAATCGAAAAGAAGTAAAGTGTTAAGTGTTTCTTTGCAACAAACGTTCTAAGCATAAAGAGCTCCCTCCTTATCAATATACAGTAATCACTTTTAAAATTATTATACTCCTTTTTATCCACATTTTCATACAATATATCTAAAAGAAAAGATCTAGCGATACAGAGTCGCTAGACCTTTAACTTATTGCAAGTTAACCTTGTTTTTCAAGATATAGTAGGTACCGAGATAGTAGATAGCTGATAAAAAGAGATCGCGCAGAATTTCTGTACCAATCATCATGTTAAAGTCATTTTCAATTCGGAAAAAGAGAGAAACATAACCAATGACGATGGCAATGACGATATAGGCTAGAATCCCCATAGCTGTTCGATACTCATTAAAGAGTTGTCCGATAGAGATGGAGAGGTAGATGGATAAAATCCATGCGATCGAACCTACAAACAGTGATAGCGCATACAGCCAGCCGTAGCTGAGGTAAGGGGAAATGAAGTTATAGAGGGCAGTGAAGTCTTTTTCTATTGGTGTTAAGAAGAAGATAATCAATATACTCAAGATAAAGACGATATAGCTTAAGATGGACCAGACAAGACCACCTAAAAGTTTTGCGATGATGATTTGGTGCTCAGAGACAGGCAAGGTCAGGGTCAAGTACCCTTGGCGGTCATAAACACTGCCCTTGAATCTTCGGATGATTAAAAAGATTGTTGCAATCCAAAGAGTGACGCTGAGTCCTCCAAAGACTAGTACTAAAAAGAAGATGAAATAAGCAGCATTGTTAGGATTGTAACTCTGGCTAAGGCTGCTAATAAAAGCTCCAATCAAAACTGAAATTGCAAGCACAGCACCGTAGAGTGCCAGATACCATTTATTGACATTTTTAAATTCATAACGAACTAGATTCCAAAACATAATAATCTCCTTTGCTTAGGCTTTAAATTCCTGGCGGAAGAGCTGGTCAATTGATTCACCTGACTCGTAACGAATATCATCAACATTTCCTTGGCGGACGACTTTTCCGTCTTTGAGGAAGATAATCTCATCCAAGATTGGCTCAATATCTGAAATCAAGTGGGTTGAAATTAGCACCGTAGAAGTTGGGGAATAGTTGTTGATGATGGTATTGAGGATATAATCACGGGCAGCTGGATCCACGCCTCCGATTGGTTCGTCCAGAACGTAGAGGCGGGCTTCACGGCTCATAACCAAGATGAGTTGGACCTTTTCCTTGTTCCCTTTTGATAGTTTCTTGAGGCGACTGTTTTCATCAATACCGAGATCGGCTAAAAGGTGTTGGGCTCTTTCGAGATTGAAATCCTGGTAGAAGGTTTTAAAATAGGTTAGAGCATCCTTAACCTTCATCTCTTCATTGAGGTAGGTTGTGTCTGGCAGATAGGAAACGATCGCCTTGGTAGCAGGACTTGGATCCTGTCCGTTAATGAGGACACGTCCTTTATTTGGTTGAAGGAGACCATTGATCAGTTTGATCAAGGTTGTTTTTCCGGATCCGTTTGGTCCAAGGAGCCCGACAATCTTTCCGGCTGAGATCTCTAGTGAGATATTGTCAAGTGCCGCAGTTGCTCCATATGATTTTGTTACATTTTCAAGTGCTAGTAGTGTCATAGTCTTAAACTCCTTTAATATAGTCGCTTAATACATTTGGCAGTTCTTCTTTTTTGTAGCCAAATTGAAGCATGCAAGAGACGAATTGTTGCAGTTGCTCCTCGGAAAGTTGTTTGCGGGACTGAAGGATGAGGTCCAAATCCTCGGTGACAAAACGACCAGTTGTTCGCTTGCTGTATACAAACCCTTCACGTTCAAGGTCAGACAAGGCGCGCTGAATGGTATTGGGATTAACCCCAGCCTCGCTCGCCAAATCTCTCACGGTAGGGAGCTGTTGGTTGGGTTCCAGTTCATGGGAAACAATCTGTAATTTGATTTTTTCCATAATCTGTAAATAAATCGGTTTTGTATTATCAAATGACCAGGACATCATAGTCTCCTTTCTTTGTCTTTGTTGTTCTAATCAAATAATACAATAAAACAAAAAACTTGTCAAGTAAAAATAAGAATTGTTTTGGGAATTGCTCAAAAAATGGTATAATGAAAAGAAAACGACAAGGAGGGAAATGCATGCGTTGTCCAAAATGTGGGGCTACCAAGTCTAGTGTTGTTGATAGTCGACAAGCCGAAGAAGGAAATACCATCCGCCGAAGACGTGAGTGCGACGAGTGTCAGCATCGTTTTACAACCTATGAACGAGTAGAAGAAAGAACGTTGGTTGTTGTCAAAAAAGACGGTACGCGAGAACAATTTTCGAGAGATAAAATCTTTAATGGGATTATCCGCTCAGCCCAGAAGCGTCCTGTGTCAAGTGATGAAATCAACATGGTGGTCAATCGCATCGAGCAAAAACTCCGTAGTCGCAGTGAGAATGAGATCCAAAGTGAATATATTGGGTCCTTAGTCATGGAAGAATTGGCGGAGCTTGATGAGATTACCTATGTTCGTTTTGCCAGTGTTTACCGTAGCTTTAAGGATGTGAGTGAGTTGGAGAGTCTGCTCCAGCAGATCACCCAGTCCTCAAAAAAGAAAAAGGAAAAATAGATGAAGCCAAATGACCGTTTTTCTTTTCTAAAGAATAATCGGGTGTCGCAAGATACCTCTTCTTTGGTGCAGTGCTACCTCCCGATTATCGGTCAGGAGGCACTGAGCCTCTATCTATA
>CAUQIK010000064.1:0-4388 GCA_963518035.1 uncultured Streptococcus sp.
GTGATAAATTTATAGGCTTCTTGACCAGCGATAGCTCCATCTCCAACTGCTGTTGTTACTTGGCGAAGGTCTTTCAAGCGAACATCTCCAACCGCAAAGATACCGTCAACTGCAGTTTTCATGTGGTTATCTGTCACAATCCAACCAGCCTGATCTTGGATATTCAATTCTTTAACAAAATCGCTAAGAGGATCCAAACCAACATAGATAAAGACACCACCGAAGGCTTGTTCTGTCACTTGACCTGTTTTCACATTTTCAAATACGACAGATTCTACTCGGTTTTCACCCTTGATTTCTTTGACTACAGAATCCCAGATAAAGCTGATTTTCTCATTCGCAAAGGCGCGGTCTTGTAAAACCTTTTGAGCACGAAGTTGGTCACGACGGTGAACAATGGTAACAGTCTTAGCAAAACGAGTCAAGAAGAGGGCTTCTTCAACAGCCGAATCTCCACCACCGACTACCAACAAATCTTGGTCACGGAAGAAAGCACCATCACACACGGCACAGTAGGAAACACCACGACTGTTCAGTTCTTCTTCTCCAGGTACTCCCAAAGGACGGTGTTTAGATCCAGTCGCTACGATAACTGTACGAGTTTCATACGTTTGGTCATCAGTCATCACTTTCTTAAAATCACCATGGTCTTCGACATTTTCAACATAACCATAAATGTGCTCAACACCAAGATTTTCAAGCGGTTCAAACATCTTTTCTGCCAATTCTGGCCCACTAATATTAGCGTATCCTGGGTAATTTTCAATATCAGATGTATTATTCATCTGACCACCTGGCAGACCACCTTCAATAAGAGCAACTTTCAGATTGCTTCGAGCAGCATACAAGGCCGCAGTCATCCCTGCAGGTCCAGCACCGATAATAATAGTATCGTACATATAGATTCCTTCTTTCTTGTTGTAACTATCTTTATTCTAACTCTTTCTTGTCAATCAAGCAAGGATTATGCTTTGAAAACAAGAATTAAACTCATAACCGCAAAGGATAATACTGGAACAACCAAGACCCCAATCATAATCATATCATAGAGATGGGCTTGGCGAGCCTTGGCAGTCTTATCAATTCCCGACATAGCTCTCAGTCCAATCCAAATTCCTAAAAAAATCAGGACAAGGATGGTGGTCAAGATCAAACTCTCGAAATATAAAGAAAATAGTTGCAGTAGCATGTTTCTCTCATTTCTATCTTTTTTAAAGAGTAAACTCAGCTAGTCCAGCTAACTGAGTTTTTCTTTATCTATTATATCAAATATAAGTCCGTTTGTAACTAGCGAAGAATTCTTTTGTCCGCTCTTCTTTAGGATGGTGGATAATCTCATCCGGTGTTCCAGATTCGATGATTTTCCCCTTATCTAAGAAGAGAATCTTATCAGCTACTTGGGCTACAAAGGACATGTCGTGACTGACCAAAATCATAGTCTGTCCTGACTTAGCAGCATCTGCAATAGATTTTTCTACTTCACCAACCAATTCTGGGTCAAGAGCTGAAGTTGGTTCGTCTAAGAGCAAGACATCTGGTTTCATAGCAAGCGCACGCGCTAGGGCAACCCGTTGCTTTTGTCCACCTGATAAATGGCGAGGATAATGGTTTTCACGGTCCGAAAGCCCAACCTTAGCCAATTCTTCCTTGGCAATCTTAGTCGCTTCTTGGTCAGATAATTTCTTGACAACAACCAAGCCTTCTTTCACATTATCAAGTGCTGTGCGGCGTTCAAACAAATTAAACTGTTGGAAAACCATAGACAGCTTACGGCGTAGGGCAAGGATTTCTTCTTGAGTGATTTTAGAAAAATCAACTGAGAAATCATCAATCTGAATAGAGCCACTGTCCGGTGTTTCAAGATAATTGAGACTACGAAGGAAGGTTGATTTTCCAGCTCCTGAAGAACCAATCAAGGCTACAACTTCCCCTTTTTGAATATCCAAGTTCAGATGATCCAAGACAGTCTGTCCTGAAAAGGATTTGCTTAAATTCGAAATCTTAATCATTAACGAAGGTCTCCTTTCACATCTGTAGACACTGTATCCGGCGCTGAGATAGCCATTTTCTTCTCGATGAAACGACCGAGGCTTTCAATTCCGATATTGACTACCCAATAAACAAGGGCAACGGAGATAAAGCGTTCAAAGTAGCGGTAATCAGCTCCACCCAAAATCTGAGCTTGGGCAAAGACTTCCACAACACCCGCACTAAAGGCTAGAGAAGTTCCTTTGGTCAAGCCGATTAGGGAATTGATTAAGGTTGGAGTCGCCACAACGGCCGCATTTGGAATAATCACGCGACGATAAACTTGCGCTCGGGTCATCCCCAGACTGCGTGCCGCCTCAATCTCACCAGGATTGACTGAGAGAATGGCTGCACGAATGGTTTCACTAGCATAAGCTGCTTCATTAAAGGCAAAGGCGACAATTGCAAAAGCAGCGGCTGGAATCGCATTGATATTGAAACCAGTTCCCCATTGCTGATTGAGAGCTTTCAAAGCCAAAGGAATTCCGTAGTAGGTCAACATGAGTTGCACCAAAATCGGTGTCCCTTTTAAGAAGCTAACAAAGAAGGCCTGCAAGGGGTATAAAATTTTGACACGATTGATCTTCACAATGGCAAAAAGAAGCGCCAAAACCAAGCCAAAAAGAGCACCACCAATGGTCAACATAATCGTTATTGGAAGTTGTTGGACAATTCTCGGGATTCCATCAAAGACCGAACGCAAGCTAAAAAGCTTGCCATCCGGAATCAATTGCATCAAGTTTTGGTACCAATCTGATGCTAAAATCGTTGTAACATTCATAAAAACATCCTCTCCTGATAATGATTCATTCTACCATACTTTTGCCGTCAATGAAATTATTTGCTACGGTCAGGTACAGACTTTGTCTACCTACTAGTTTATCATACTTTGAAACAGGGAGGTTATATATTTTATCTATCAAAGAGATAGATAAAAACTATTTCAATCCCAATTCTTCATAAGGTTTTCGATAACCGATTTGCTTAACAGTTCCATTTTCTACTAAAATGGGCCGTTTTAACAACATACCGTCACTTGCTAGCAACTCAGCCGCTTCTTGGTTCGATAAACTTCCTACCTTATCTTTCAATCCTAATTCACGGTATTTGATTCCACTGGTGTTGAAAAATTGCTTCAATTCGAAACCTGAGGTCTCTAACCAGTTTAAAATGACTTCTTGGCTAGGTGTTTCTTCGACGATGTGGACTGCTTTATAGTCCACACCGAGTTGGTTTAATTCTTGTTTTGCTTTTTTACAAGTTGAACATTTTGGATATTCGATAAATTCTAACATGTCTTTCACTTTCTATTTTATATCTTTAAAATCTGCGTCTTCATGCTCCAAGAGCCAAGCTTTCTTTTCCACTCCTGCAGCATAACCTGTCAGACGCTTGCCTGCTCCTAGCACACGATGACAGGGTACTAGGATGGACCAAGGATTGCGTCCTACCGCTCCGCCAATTGCTTGAGCAGAAGCCACTTGCAGGTCTTGGGCTATTTGTCCATAGGTCACTGTCTGACCATAAGGAATTCCCTGTAAATAGGACCAAACTCCCTTTTCAAAATCCGTTCCGATTGGAGCCAAGGGCAAGTTGGATAAATCCTGAGACTTGCCTTTAAAGTAATCATCTAAGCAAGCAATAACTAGGTCTAAAATGGGATGACTAACAACTGCTTCTATTGTCTCATCTCCTAGTCCCCTCTCAAAATGCTTCTGCTCCTGCACCCAAACGCCATACAGATATTGCTCGTCGGCAACCAAAGACAAGGTTCCTATTGGCGAAGAATAGAACATTTTTGCGTACTTCTTTTGCATTATTTCTTTAATTTTTGATAGGCCAAGCGTTCGCCATCAACAGTCACTTTACCAACCTGTTTAAAACCAAGTTTTTCAAAAATATGTTGCATAGCTTTGTTTTCAGCATGCGTATCTGAGCGAAAATCTAGGTAATCAAATCCTTCAATCAAGCCTTCTAGGAAAGTCTGAGCAACCCCCTGTCCCTGGACATCTGCTGCCACAGCAATACGGTGAAAGACTAGGTACTCTGACTCTCCAGCTTGCCATTTTCCTTCATAAATGGCTTCATAGGCTTCCTCTGAACTCTTGGTCACAGCTGCATAAGCTAGTAGTTCTCCCTCTTCCAAGGCTACGTAGGCTTGACCTGAGATAATATCCTCAATAATAATATCAGCATTTGGATAGCCATTTTGCCACTGGTCACTACCAGCATCCGCTAAACATTTTTTAGCATCCTCCATCACCTGCATGATGGCATCTACTTCATTTGGAAAAGCTAAACGAATCTCCATCTTTTCTCCTCATTTCTGACTAGTTTCTCCCATCATAGCATAATTTAAG
>CAUQIK010000065.1:0-4289 GCA_963518035.1 uncultured Streptococcus sp.
GCAGAAGGCAAAAACATTCATTCATCTGTATCTTGTAGATTCGCAGAGAGCATTCGTCAAGTCGGTGGTCTCCCTTTAGTCATTCCTGTTGGTGATGAGTCAGTTGTACGCGATTATGTGGAAATGATTGACAAGCTCATCTTGACAGGAGGCCAAAATGTTCATCCTCAGTTTTATGGAGAGAAAAAGACCATCGAGAGCGATGATTATAATCTGGTCCGTGACGAATTTGAATTGGCCCTCTTGAAAGAAGCGCTTCGTCAGAATAAACCAATTATGGCAATCTGCCGCGGTGTTCAACTTGTCAATGTTGCCTTTGGTGGAACCCTCAATCAAGAAATCGAAGGTCACTGGCAAGGACTACCTTTCGGGACATCTCACTCTATTGAGACAGTAGAAGGAAGCGTGGTGGCTAAGCTATTTGGAAAAGAAAGTCAAGTCAACTCCGTCCATCGTCAAAGCATTAAAGATTTGGCACCTAATTTCCGTGTAACTGCTATTGATCCAAGAGACCAGACCATCGAAGCGATTGAATCTATCGATGAGCACCGCATTATCGGTTTGCAGTGGCATCCAGAGTTTCTGGTCAATGAAGAAGATGGCAATTTAGAATTATTTGAGTATTTATTGAATGAACTGTAACGACTGGAACATCTGGTCGTTCTTTCTTTTATTTTTTCAAAATTTTTGGAATGTGGCATTTTTACGCAAACGTTTGAATTCTGATAAAAATTGGAGAAATTCGACAAAAAAACTTGAAAAAAACGAAGGTAAGCGTTATGATAGAAAAGAAGAAATATTGGAGGAATAACATGTCACATATTAAATTTGATTATTCAAAAGTTTTAGACAAATTTGTTGCACCACATGAAGTGGAATACATGCAATCACAAGTAACAGCAGCAGATGAATTGATCCGTAAAGGAACTGGTGCTGGTAGCGACTTCTTGGGATGGTTGGACCTTCCTGAAAACTACGACCGCGAAGAATTTGACCGCATCTTGAAAGCTGCTGAGCAAATCAAATCAGACAGCGATGTTTTGGTTGTAATCGGTATCGGTGGATCTTACCTTGGTGCCAAAGCAGCAATTGACTTCTTGAACCACCACTTTGCTAACTTGCAAACAAAAGAAGAACGCAAAGCTCCACAAATCCTTTACGCAGGAAACTCAATCTCATCTACTTACCTTGCTGACTTGGTAGAGTACGTAGCTGACAAAGACTTCTCAGTAAACGTGATTTCTAAATCAGGTACAACAACTGAACCAGCCATCGCTTTCCGTGTCTTCAAAGAACTCTTGGTTAAGAAATACGGTCAAGAAGAAGCCAACAAACGTATCTATGCAACAACTGACCGCCAAAAAGGTGCTGTTAAGGTTGAAGCAGATGCCAACGGTTGGGAAACATTTGTTGTTCCAGATGACATCGGTGGACGCTTCTCAGTATTGACAGCCGTTGGTTTGCTTCCAATCGCAGCATCAGGAGCTGACATCAAAGCCCTTATGGAAGGTGCGAATGCAGCTCGCAAAGACTACACTTCAGATAAAATCTCTGAAAACGAAGCTTACCAATACGCAGCAGTTCGTAACATCCTTTACCGTAAAGGCTATGCAACTGAGATCTTGGTAAACTACGAGCCATCACTTCAATACTTCTCAGAATGGTGGAAACAATTGGCTGGTGAGTCAGAAGGGAAAGACCAAAAAGGTATTTACCCAACTTCAGCCAACTTCTCAACTGACTTACACTCATTGGGTCAATTTATCCAAGAAGGAACTCGTATCATGTTTGAAACAGTTGTCCGTGTTGACAAACCACGTAAGAACGTGATTATTCCTACTTTGGAAGAAGACCTTGATGGACTTGGTTACCTTCAAGGAAAAGACGTTGACTTTGTAAACAAAAAAGCAACTGACGGTGTTCTTCTTGCCCACACAGACGGTGATGTACCAAACATGTACGTGACTCTTCCAGAGCAAGACGCTTTCACTCTTGGTTACACAATCTACTTCTTCGAATTGGCTATCGCTCTTTCAGGTTACTTGAATGCTATCAACCCATTTGACCAACCAGGTGTTGAAGCTTACAAACGTAACATGTTTGCCCTTCTTGGAAAACCAGGATTTGAAGAATTGAGCAAAGAACTTAACGCACGTCTATAATAGAAGAAAAGAGTGGCTTGTCCACTCTTTTTACTCTCTTTATTCGTAGACATTGGACTCAGGCGAGACTTGTGATATAATATAGAAAGCAAAAAGGCAGACGCCTAGAGACTTTATAGGAGAAACTATGTCAAAAGATATCCGCGTACGCTACGCACCAAGTCCAACAGGACTACTACACATCGGAAATGCCCGTACAGCATTGTTCAACTACCTTTATGCACGTCATCACGGTGGAACTTTTATTATCCGTATCGAAGATACTGACCGTAAACGCCATGTCGAAGATGGTGAACGTTCACAACTTGAAAACCTTCGTTGGTTGGGTATGGATTGGGACGAAAGTCCAGAAACACATGAAAACTACCGCCAGTCTGAACGTTTGGACTTGTATCAAAAATACATCGATCAATTGCTAGTTGAAGGAAAAGCCTACAAATCTTACGTTACAGAAGAAGAGTTGGCAACTGAACGCGAACGCCAAGAAGCAGCTGGTGAAACACCTCGCTACATTAACGAATACCTTGGTATGAGTGAAGAGGAAAAAGCAGCTTACATCGCAGAACGTGAAGCAGCTGGTATCATTCCAACAGTTCGTTTGGCGGTCAATGAGTCAGGTATCTACAAGTGGCATGATATGGTTAAAGGTGATATCGAATTTGAAGGTGGCAATATTGGTGGTGACTGGGTTATCCAAAAGAAAGACGGTTACCCAACATACAACTTTGCCGTTGTCATCGATGACCATGATATGCAAATCTCCCATGTTATCCGTGGAGACGACCATATTGCTAATACACCAAAACAGCTCATGGTTTATGAAGCGCTTGGTTGGGAAGCTCCAGAGTTTGGTCACATGACCTTGATTATCAACTCTGAAACTGGGAAAAAATTGTCTAAACGCGATACTAATACCCTTCAGTTTATCGAAGACTACCGTAAAAAAGGCTATTTACCAGAAGCAGTCTTTAACTTTATTGCTCTTCTTGGTTGGAACCCAGGTGGCGAAGATGAGATTTTCTCTCGTGAAGAATTGATTAAACTTTTCGATGAAAACCGCCTCAGTAAGTCTCCAGCAGCCTTTGACCAGAAAAAACTCGACTGGATGAGCAATGATTATATCAAGAATGCAGACCTAGAAACTATCTTTGAAATGGCAAAACCATTCTTAGAGGAAGCGGGCCGTTTAACTGACAAGGCTGAAAAATTAGTTGAGCTCTATAAACCACAAATGAAATCAGTTGATGAAATTATTCCATTGACAGATCTCTTCTTCTCAGATTTCCCAGAATTGACCGAAGCAGAGCGCGAAGTCATGGCAGGTGAAACAGTCCCAACAGTTCTTGAATCCTTCAAAGCAAAACTTGAAGCGATGACAGATGATGAATTTGTAACAGAGAATATCTTCCCACAAATTAAAGCTGTTCAAAAAGAAACAGGTATCAAAGGGAAAAATCTCTTCATGCCTATTCGTATCGCAGTTTCAGGTGAAATGCATGGACCAGAATTACCAGATACAATTTTCTTGCTTGGACGTGAAAAATCAATCCAGCATATTGAAAATATGTTAAAGGAAATCTCTAAGTAAGAAGGGTACAATAATGGACATCTGGGAAAAGATGTACGAAGAAGCACAGAAGCTATACGATCCACATGAAGTATCTGATTTTGTTTACGCTAACCATGTTGTGGCCGCAGTAGAAGCAGAAGATGGACAAATATTTACAGGATTCTGCATGGAGGGAACCTGTGGTGTTTTCCATCTCTGCGCAGAGCGGGCAGCACTCTTTAATATGTACCAATTTTCAGGACAAACTAAGGTTAAGAAAGTATTAGCCTTTCGAGATAAACCACCTTATGGTGGAAGTTCAGCCATGCCTTGCGGTGCCTGTAGAGAATTCCTTTTAGAGCTTAATGCTGAAAATAAAGATGCAGAATTCATGATGGACTACGATACAAGAAAGACGGTGAAAGTCGCAGAACTAATCCCCTATTGGTGGGGAGAAGAACGTGCTTCTAAGTTTAACAATCAATAGAAGAGTCAGTATAATTCTGGCTCTTTTTACTTAATTTGAAAAAAGTTTAAAAAAAGTGTTGACAAAGTTTGAAAAGCCAGTATAATAGTAA
>CAUQIK010000066.1:0-4287 GCA_963518035.1 uncultured Streptococcus sp.
GTTTAACTGGAAGGTAACGAAGCAAGATTGCAAATCCAAGACCTGGAAGCATACGACCTGCAAGTGTCAAACCGTCTGCAACCCATTGGTATTCTTTAACAAGGTTTACAACACCTTGTACGAATTCTCCACCGAAAGCAAGGGCGAAGAATACTGGAAGGGCACGAGAAAGAGCCCATGGAAGCGCACCAAGTAGGTAGTTGCGTTCGATACCATTGTAGTCAAAGCGTTCGATCGCAGCATCAATACGGTGTGCAAAGAAAGTAGTTGTCATACGTCCAAGAACGTCGAAGTATGTCAAAAGTGCTGCTACTGGTACAGCGATTGTTGTAATCGCAAGGTCTGTATCAATACCTTGAGAGATAGAGAATGCTGTTGCAAGAACCGCACCAGAAGTTGCGTCGATACGAGAAGCACCACCGAAGGTACCAACCCCAAGAACGAACAGTTGCAAGTTACCACCGATAAGCAGACCAGTAGTCACATCTCCCATAATTAAACCAGTAATGAAACCAGCAAATACAGGGGAACCTGCAGATGAAACGATCGTCAACTCATCACAGATTTGATAAGCTGAGTACAAAGTGAGAAGTAAAATTTGCCACCATTGTATCATAACAATGACCTCCTAAAAATTTTTTCCTATTTTAATAAGCTCAAAAAGTCTGAAACTGGATCATTTGGAACCATTTGAGCAGTGAGTTTCACACCTTTTTCTGCTAGTTTGTGGAAATCTTCCACATCCTTGTCTACCACGTTGATAGAACGTGTGATAGAGCGAGTTTCTGGTGTTTGAGACATATTGCCGACGTTGAGTGTTTCAAGCGGAACACCTGCTTCGACCAAACCAAGGAAACGGTCTGGTTTACGTGCAACGATAAAGAGACGTTGGCTATCGTATTTACCAGCAAGGATATTTGCTGCTGCTTTCTCAACTGGCAAGATACTGAGTTTCACACCTGGTGGTGTCGCAAGTTTCAAACCACTCTTTTCAATATCGTTGTTAACAACTTCGTCGTCTACAACCATAATGCGTGAAACATTTAGTTTTCCAGCCCAAAGATTGGCTACTTGACCGTGGATCAAACGTCCATCAATACGGCATCCTACAATTGTCATAAGTTTTCCCCCTTTATGTGTTTTAGTGTAGGTTTACGAGTTAAATGAATCTCTTCTTTATATTCGCCCTCAGTTTCAAAGATGATGATGCGGTTAGCACCTTCCTTGAGATAACTATGAGGGATATAAAGTGAGAGGGTCGGGCCGACGTTCCAGAAACGTCCTAAGTGACGCCCGTTGACAAAGGCAACTCCCTTACCAAACTCAGACAAGTCTAAGTAGGTATCCTTCGGCTCTTCAACAGTAAAGTCGAAAGCGTAAAAGGCTGGTTGTCCTTCTGTCCATCCTTTTGAAAAATCAATCTTCTCAGGATTATCCAGTGGCAGTGGATATTGTTTCCAATTCAGTAAGAAATGTAGATCCTTGCAGACACCTGTACGAATTCCTTTACGTTGCGTATCTGCCAAGAACTTATGTCCGTAGTTGACACGCCCCATATTTTCGATCAAGATGTCAATCTCTGAAAAGCCTTCTCGATTGCCCTGACAGTAGATATCTTCACCAATCTCTGTCTGGTATTGAGTAGCAATCCATTGACCATCTACAAAGAGTTGAGCTCGGTCACGTCCATCGATGATACGGAGACGTTCCTCTTCTGCATCCCAACTTGCCTCAGTGCGGTAGAGAAGGTAGCCATAACTTTGACCAAGTTCTTCCATCGCTTTTGGATAGAGGCTTTCAGTAGGACTAGAGAGATTATCCAGGGTTTCAAACAAGGAAACTTTTTCGACCAATGGAATGGACCCTATCTCCATGCTTTCCTTATAGAGTGGTTCCAACTGTGGATACTCTGGGAAGTGGGTTGCCATCATCTTCTTGACTGCTAAGTATTTAGCAGTTGGATTTCCTTCTTCATCGAGAAGGGCATCATAGTCGTATGATGTGACTTGTGGCAAATCCAGAGTTCCTCGAGCCGAGCAACCATTCATGAAACCAAAGTTTGTCCCTCCATGGAACATGTAAAGGTTGATAGAGCCTTGTTCCAATACCTCTCGAACAGCTTCTGCCAATTCTTTAGGATCCCGTGTGATGATGGGTTCTTTCCAACGGTTGAACCAACCATCCCAGAATTCCATACACATGAGGGGCCATTTCTTGCCATGCTCATCAAAGAATTCCTGCATCTGTGAAAAGTTGTACGGAGCTTTAGAACCGAAGTTTCCTGTCACAAAGAGATCGTCTTCGATCAAGGTTCCGGCTTTCAGAGTAGCCCTCCATGGGCCATCTGAAGTAAAGAGTGGGCAATCAATCCCTCGGTCTTCCATCAATTTCCGAATTGCTCGTAGATAAGACTTATCTTCTCCATAAGAGCCATATTCATTTTCGACTTGCATCATAAGAATGTTTCCACCATTATCCAACAAGCGAGGCACAAGCCTTGGCAATAATTGGTCATAATAGCGAGCAACAGCCTCGATGTAGGCCGGGTCGGACGAGCGAATTCGCATGTCCTTTGTCAAGAGCCAAGCCGGCAAGCCACCAAATTCCCATTCCGCACAGATAAATGGAGACGGGCGTACAATGGCATAGAGACCTAGATCTTGTGCAATTTGAAGAAATCTCTCCAAATTTCTGGCACCTTCAAAATCAAACTCCCCTTCAACAGGTTCGTGTAAATTCCAAGCCACATAGGTCTCGACTGTATTAAAGCCAAGCGCCTTTAAGTTATAGAGAGAATGATACCAATCCTCTGCTGGAATCCTAAAATAATGAATGGCGCCGGACAAAATCTTGAACGGTTTTCCGTCTAAATAGAAATCGTCCTCAATTTTAAATCTGGTCATGTTATTACCTCTGACGAATTAAGTTTGCGCTTTCATTTATTATAATATTAACTATAATCAAATCTTTTGCATTTGTCAATAGGTTTTAGAAAATTATTTAAAATTTTTCTATTTTTTTACTTACCGTTTACCGAAATTATCTAAAAATAGCATGAAAACGATCTTTTTATGTATGATAATTCACAAGAACATCAAATGAATTTTTTTACATGTAAAATAACATTTTTAGTCTATTATTTTAATTTTTTGACCTTAATACTACTCTTTTCTTTATATTTGTGGTAAAATCAAAATTGGAGAAAGAGAATCGAGGTGAAATTTATGGCTATTCCTAAATACCAATATATTAAAGATGAATTAAAAAACAAAATCATCTCTGGTCAATTTGCAAGTGGAGATAAATTTTATACAGAAGCCGAATTGATCGCGATGTACGATGTGAGTTCAATCACAGTTGTTCGTGCCTTGAACGACCTTGCTAAAGACGGCTACATTGTCCGCCAACAAGGTAAAGGTACTTTCGTTTCACGTGCCCGCAAGCACAAACTCGTTGAGTTTTCAGATGTCGAAATCTTTGAAACAAAAGACGATAAAGTTACTGTCCTTTCTATCGAGCGCGGAAACAAACTTGAATATTTAGATAAACTTGGACTACGTGGAGATCAATTCTACTATAAGATTGAACGTATTCGTCAGACAAACGACGTAACATACATCTACCACACATCTTATATTCCTGAGCAATACATCAATGCCAACTATCCAAATCTTGACTATTATAGCTCTATCTATACACGTTTCAAATTGGATTACCGCATTCACATGAGTGATGAACATTTTGAGGAAATCAACGAAATCGCATTCCCAACACCAGAGCATGCTGCTTCTGTACTCGGAATCGATACACAATTCCCAACTGTCTTCCAAACGAAGACTACAAAACTTGAGGCCACTGGCCAAGTCCTTGCCTATAGTGAAACTTATAAGCGAGCGGACTACTACAAAATCAAATTCATCTCATGCAATCGAGGTCATTAAGAAAAAGCCTGAGCCTAGCTCAGGCTTTTTCTCTATTCATTATAGCACGAGAAAGAAGTTGTGAAAACGCTATAAAGGACTCTTATTTAATTAGTAGCATTTTTACTAAAAACAAGGTAAATTTTCGTTTGGTTTTTTCTCTGTTTTATCCCTTATTAGCAAATTTCTCCTAAATCTTATGATTTCCTCTATTTATTATAGTTCTTATATAAACCCACTTGACATTTTACTCCTTAGATAATAAAATAAAATTGGTTTTATGTAAACGTTATCATATATGATAATAACAAGGAGGTTTTGTCATGAAACTAGAAAAGAAACAGCGCTTCTCCATCCGTAAATACGC
>CAUQIK010000067.1:0-4094 GCA_963518035.1 uncultured Streptococcus sp.
AAGCAAGTTTTAGAAGCAAAAACTGCTACAAATACCAACAAACATCATGGGGAACAATATGATAGTCCAGCAGAGAAACGAGTCTATTATTTTGAAGATCAACGTAGTTATCACACTTTAAAAACTGGTTGGGTTTCTGACGAAGGACATTGGTATTATTTACAGAAGGATAGTGGCTTTGATGCTCGTATCGACAGTTTAACGGTTGGGGAGCTAGTGCGTGGCTGGATCCATGATAACTCAACTTGGTACTATCTCGATACAACAAGTGCTGCAATGCAAACTGGTTGGAAACAACTTGGCAATAAGTGGTACTACCTTCGTTCATCAGGAGCCATGGCGACGGGTTGGTATCAGGAAGGCTCAACTTGGTATTATTTAGACCAGTCAAATGGTGATATGAAAATTGGCTGGCAATACCTCGGTAACAAGTGGTACTATCTCCGTTCATCAGGAGCTATGGCAACTGGCTGGTTCCAGGTCGGTAGTAAATGGTACTATGCTTATAGCTCAGGTGCTTTAGCAGTGAATACGACCGTAGATGGCTACTACGTCAATTATAATGGTGAATGGGTTCAATAATGAAAGAGGCGATTGTGAAGGAAACAATCGCTTTTTTTGTGAAAATATAATAAAATAGATTGGAGAGAATAAATACTTGTATGAAAAAATGAGACGGCTTTTTCGTCTAGTAAAAGGAAAAAATGACAAAAAAAATTGGTGTCGGTCAGGCACATAGTAAGATTATTTTAATAGGGGAGCATGCAGTCGTTTACGGTTATCCGGCTATTTCCCTGCCTCTTTTGGAGGTGGAGGTGACTTGTAAGGTAGTTCCTGCAGCGAGTCCTTGGCGTCTTTATGAGGAGGATACCTTGTCCATGGCGGTGTATGCCTCACTGGAGTATTTGGATATCACAGAAGCCTGCATTCGCTGTGAGATTGACTCGGCTATCCCTGAGAAGCGGGGAATGGGTTCGTCAGCGGCTATCAGCATAGCGGCCATTCGTGCGGTTTTTGACTACTATCAAGCCGACCTGCCTTATGATGTATTAGAAATCTTGGTCAATCGGGCGGAGATGATTGCACATATGAATCCTAGTGGTTTGGATGCTAAGACCTGTCTTAGTGACCAGCCTATTCGCTTTATTAAGAATGTAGGATTTACAGAGCTTGAGATGGATTTATCTGCCTATTTGGTGATTGCCGATACGGGTGTTTATGGTCATACTCGTGAAGCCATCCAAGTGGTTCAAAGTAAGGGCAAGGATGCCCTACCGTTTTTGCATGCCTTGGGGGAATTGACTCAGCAGGCAGAAGATGCGATTAGAGAAAAAGATGCTGAAGGACTGGGACAAATCCTCAGTCAAGCGCATTTACATTTAAAAGAAATTGGTGTCAGTAGCCCTGAGGCAGACTCTTTGGTTGAAACGGCTCTTAGCCATGCTGCTCTGGGTGCCAAGATGAGCGGTGGTGGGCTTGGAGGTTGTATCATAGCCTTGGCAACCAATTTGACTCACGCACAAGAACTAGCAGAAAGATTAGAAGAGAAAGGAGCTGTTCAGACATGGATAGAGAGCCTGTAACAGTATGTTCCTACGCAAATATTGCTATTATCAAATATTGGGGAAAGAAAAAAGAAAAAGAGATGGTGCCTGCTACTAGCAGTATTTCTTTGACTTTGGAAAATATGTATACGGAGACGACTTTGTCACCTCTACCGACGGATGCGACAGCTGATGCCTTTTATATCAATGGTCAGCTCCAAAATGAGGCCGAGCATGCCAAGATGAGCAAGATTATTGACCGTTATCGTCCAGCTGGTGAGGGCTTTGTTCGAATTGATACTCAAAACAATATGCCTACTGCAGCAGGGTTATCCTCAAGTTCTAGTGGTTTGTCTGCCTTGGTCAAGGCTTGCAATGCTTATTTCAAGCTTGGCTTGGATAGAAGTCAGTTGGCGCAGGAGGCTAAGTTTGCCTCAGGATCTTCCTCTCGGAGTTTTTATGGACCGCTAGGTGCCTGGGATAAGGATAGTGGGGAAATTTACCCTGTAGAGACAGACTTGAAACTAGCTATGATTATGTTGGTGCTAGAGGACAAGAAAAAACCAATCTCTAGCCGTGACGGGATGAAACTTTGTGTGGAAACATCGACGACCTTTGATGACTGGGTGCGTCAGTCTGAGAAGGATTATCAGGATATGCTGGTTTACCTCAAGGAAAATGACTTTGCCAAGGTTGGGGAGTTAACGGAGGAAAATGCTCTGGCTATGCACGCTACGACCAAAACAGCATCACCAGCCTTTTCTTATCTGACGGATGCAACCTATGAAGCCATGGACTTTGTCCGCCAGCTTCGTGAGCAAGGGGAAGCCTGCTACTTTACCATGGATGCTGGTCCCAATGTCAAGGTCCTCTGTCAAGAGAAAGACTTGGATCATCTATCTGAAATCTTTGGTCAACGTTACCGCCTGATTGTGTCAAAAACAAAGGATTTGAGCCAAGATGATTGCTGTTAAAACTTGCGGAAAACTCTATTGGGCAGGTGAATATGCTATTTTAGAGCCAGGGCAGTTGGCCTTGATAAAGGCCATTCCCATCTATATGAAGGGCGAGATTGCTTTTTCTGATAGTTACCGTATTTATTCGGATATGTTTGATTTCGTAGTAGACTTGACGCAAAATCCTGACTATAGCTTGATTCAAGAAACGATTGCTTTAGTGGAAAATTTCCTCGTTTATCGTGGGCAGACCTTGCGACCTTTTTCTTTGGAAATCCGAGGAAAAATGGAAAGAGAAGGGAAAAAGTTTGGTCTGGGTTCTAGCGGTAGCGTCGTTGTCTTGGTTATCAAGGCTTTGCTGGCTATATATAATCTTTCGGTTGATCAGGATCTCTTGTTCAAGTTGGCCAGTGCTGTCTTGCTCAAGCGCGGAGACAATGGTTCTATGGGGGACATTGCCTGTATTGTGGCAGAAGAATTGGTTCTTTACCAGTCATTTGATCGCCAGAAGGTGGCTACTTGGTTGGGAGAAGAAAATTTGTCGACTGTTTTAGAGCGTGATTGGGGCTTTTCAATTTCACAAGTGAAACCAACTTTAGAATGTGATTTCTTAGTGGGATGGACCAAGGAAGTGGCTGTATCTAGTGATATGGTTCAACAAATCAAGCAAAATATCAATCAGAATTTTTTAAGTTCCTCAAAAGAAACGGTGGTTTCTTTGGTAGAAGCCTTAGAACAGGGGAAATCAGAAAAAATTATCGAGCAAGTAGAAGTGGCCAGCAAGCTCTTAGAAGGCTTGAGCGCAGATATTTACACGCCTTCGCTTAGACAGTTGAAAGAAGCCAGTCAAGATTTGCAGGCTGTTGCTAAGAGTAGCGGCGCTGGTGGTGGTGATTGTGGTATTGCCTTGAGTTTTGATGAGCAATCAACTAAAACCCTAAAAAACCGTTGGGCCGATCTGGGGATTGAGCTCTTATACCAAGAAAGGATAGGACATGACGACAAATCGTAAGGATGAGCACATCCGCTATGCCCTTGAGCAGAAAAGTTCCTATAATAGCTTTGATGAGGTGGAGTTGATTCATTCTTCCTTGCCTCTTTACGACCTGGATGAAATCGATCTGTCGACAGAGTTTGCTGGTCGAAAGTGGGATTTTCCTTTTTATATCAATGCCATGACAGGTGGGAGTGAAAAAGGTAAAGAAATTAATCAAAAGCTAGCTCAGGTGGCGGAAGCCTGTGGGATTTTGTTTGTGACGGGCTCTTATAGCGCAGCCCTCAAAGATCCATCAGATGACTCTTTTTCTGTCAAGTATGATCATCCAAATCTCCTTCTTGGAACCAATATTGGATTGGATAAGGCTGTTGAGTTAGGACTTCAGACTGTAGAAGAAATGAATCCTCTTCTCCTACAAGTGCATGTCAATGTCATGCAGGAATTGCTCATGCCCGAGGGAGAAAGGAAGTTTAGAAGCTGGCAATCGCATCTGGCGGATTATAGCAAGCAAATTCCTGTTCCTATTGTCCTAAAGGAAGTGGGCTTTGGAATGGATGCCAAGACCATCGAGAGAGCCTATGAATTGGGCGTTCGAAC
>CAUQIK010000068.1:0-4022 GCA_963518035.1 uncultured Streptococcus sp.
AAGTTTGGTGGATGAGGATGGTTCCTGATACTTTTTCACCTGTGCTAGCCACATGCACCGTACAGTTTTCACCTTCAATCATATTCCAAGGAAAACCACCGATACGATCCAGTTTGAGACGACCATCTGGTTTAACAGCACGGACAATAGCACCCAGCGTATCTACATGGGCAGTCACATAGCGATGCTCTTCATCATTTTGACCTTTGAGGGTCACATTGACACCGCCCTTAGCTGTGCGAACCGGCTGGTAACCAAAACCTTCTAAAGTCTTGACTAAATAGTCCGAAATCTCCCGAGTGAAGCCCGTTGGCGACGCAATGGCTGTCAGTTCTTTGATATATTCTACTGTTTGATTCATTTCTTCACCTCTTTTGCTACCTATTATAACACATTTATCATCGGATAAAAAAAGAAAATCACTCCTGTAGACTTGGCTACAAAAGTGATTTTATTGATTATTCCATTTCAAAAACATCGCTTTCTTGCTTGTTTGGTAGAACCAACGAGAGCAAGATTCCGACAATGGCTGGTACTAACCATGGGAGTGATGCCTTGGCAAAAGGAAGAGCGTTGACAAGATTTGCAAGAAACTCAACTTTAAATGAGCTTCCTAGTACGCTTGCAATAGCAATAGCTGTAACAACAGCAATTGTCAACTGCATACCTGGTTTTGAAAGAGCCACAAATTTGTTGACAATGACAATCATAACGATAGCAATGGTGATTGGGTACAAGATAACCAGTACTGGAATTGAGTACTTGATAATCGCATCAAGACCCAAATTAGCAATGGCAAATCCAATCAAGGTAAAGGCTGTCGCATAAACCTTGTAGCTGATTTGTGGGAAACGCTCATTAAAGAACTCAGCTGTTGACACAATCAAACCAACTGTTGTTGTGAAGCAGGTTACGGTAACCATAGCTGCAAGGAAGAGTTGAGCTGTTGAGCCAAAGATTTCTTGAGTGGCTTGTGACAAGATGTAAACACCTGGTGTTCCACCCTTCATCGCTTCAGCTGGTACTGGGAAATGATTTCCAAGGAAACCTAAACCGATATAAAGGGCGCTGAAGGCAAGGGCAACAACGATACCAACCACCCAAATAGTTGAAATGTATTCTTTCTTACTTGAAAATCCAAGTTGTTTCAAGGTTTGAACTGCGATTACACTGAAGGCAACTGAGGCAAGGGCGTCCAAGGTATTGTAACCTTCTAGGAAACCTGTACCAAAAGCAGAAGCTTGATAAGCAGCTGAAGCAGCTTGAGGACTTGTTCCACCGTATTTGAAAGCTCCCAGAACAACCAAGATAACAATCAAAATCGCAAAGACTGGCGTTAAAATACGGCCGATACGGTCTAAGATTTTTGATGGATTAAGCGAAATCAAATAGGCTGCCACAAAATAAAGAACCGTAAAGACAATCAAACCAAGACCTTTATTTGCATCCGACAAAAGAGGGCTAATCCCTACTTCGTAAGCTGTTGTAGCTGTACGTGGGATAGCAAAGAATGGACCGATTGACAAGTAAAGAACTGAGAGGTAAAGAGTCGCAAACCAAGGCGCTATCTTTGTTGAAATCTCGTAGATATATCCTTTAGGATTTAGCGTTCCAATAATAAGAGTCAAGACGGCGATACCGACGCCTGAAAAGACAAAACCTGCGATGGCAGGAAGAAAATGTTCTCCAGATAGAGCACCTAGAGAAGGCGGAAAAATCAAGTTTCCCGCACCAAAAAATATTCCAAACAGGAGCAAACCTGTTAGGGCACCTTTTTTAGCCATGAAAATCTCCTTCATATTTATAAAATACTGACCTAGTATATCATGAATAGGAGTATGAAAAAAGCTTCACGAAGTAAATATTGAATGTTTTCAAGATTCTTAAAAATGAGAATTGTCTAAAAATAAAATTCTCCTACCGAGATCACACTAAGTAGGAGAAAATTGTAATGTTTACAGTTCTTCAAAGGCCATCATGCCACCTTGTACATTGATAACCTCATAACCTTGTTCTGATAAGAATTGGCAAGCACGCGCCGATCTCATTCCAGATTTACAAATAACATAATGTAACTGATCCTTGTCCAATTGATCATAAGTGTCAGCTAATTGACTCAGAGGAAGATTCTGAGCACCTTCTAAATGAAGAGCTTCAAACTCATCCACTTCTCTCACGTCCACTAAAGAAAGTTGACCGTTTTGATAAAGCTGGTAAAATACGTCAAAGGAAATTTCTTTCATTCTTTTTCTCCTAAAATAGTTTTAATTCTTTTTTTCAAATCCGGCACCACTTCTGACTCAAACCAAGGATTTTTGGCCATCCAGATTTGATTTCGTGGCGAGGGGTGAACTAGTGGAAAATAGGTTGGCAAGTAGTTCTGGTAGTGTTTTACCCGTTCTGTCACCTTGCCACTGATTTTCTCCTTTAAATAGTAGGCCTGGGCATATTGGCCAATCAAGAGGGTCAATTGAATATCTGGTAATTCTTGCAAGAGCTGTGGATGCCATTTTTCTGCAAAGCCAGTTCTCGGTGGCAGATCACCTGACTTGCCATGCCCTGGAAAGTAGAAATCCATAGGCAGAACAGCAAAATATCCTGAATTGTAAAAGGTATCTTCATCCACACCTAGCCAGTCCCGCAAGCGGTCACCACTCTTATCTTTCCAGTAAAGGCCTGCTTCTTGGGTTTTAAGACCAGGCGCTTGACCGATGATATTGATGCGAGCAGTCTTTGGCGCTGCAAAGAGAGGCTCAATGCCGCGCTCTGTATAGGTAGCATTCTGCGGATCTGCCATAATAGCCTGCTTGATTCTTTCAATTTGAGACATCTACTTTCCCTCCAAAAAGAAGTCTAAGCATACAATCTCAGACTTCTATCGTTTTATTTGATCAATTCGTAAATAGCTTCGGCATAGATTGCTGCAGCTCGGAAGAGATCGTCCAAGGCGATAAATTCATTGGCTTGGTGCATGGTGTCAATTGAGTCTGGGAACATGGCACCATAGGCAACACCTCGTTCAAGCAAGCGACCAAAGGTTCCACCACCGATGACTTGCTCGTGACCCTTAAGTCCAGTTTGTTTTTCATAAACATTCAACAAGGTTTGCACAAGTGGATCTTCCATTGGCACATAGTGAGGGGTATGACCGTGTTCAGAAAGGCTAACAGAAGCAACTGGCAAGTTTTCAAGGATTGACTTGATTTGCTCTGGACTTGTTCCTTTTGGATAGCGGATATTAAGGGCAATGGTATTATCAGCGCTTGTTTCATCAAAGCGGAAGACGCCGGCATTCATAGAAAGGGCACCCATCTTTTCATCCACATGGGCAATCTTGAGATTTTCACCCTCATGGTCGTTCAAGAGAATTTTACCAGCGATGTCAAGGTAGTCTTTGGCTGGACCAGCAAAGTCAAACTGGCTAAGGAAGAGGGCTAGGTAAGTCGCACCATTGACACCTGAAGCAGGCATAGCACCGTGGGCTGATTTACCAATGATCGTCACCTTGTATTGGCCAGCTTCTTCTTGGAGTTCTCCTCTAAGTTTGTGTTCTGCAACAAAAGTATCTAATTTCCCTTGCAAGTCAGCCAAACCACCTGAAACGACTGCTGTTGCTGATTCTGGTACCATGTTTTCACGCAAACCACCTGTAAAGCTGTGAAGACGGGCAGCACCCGCATTTTCACCTGCAAAGTGGAGGTATTCCGTGATATTTCCTTTTTCACCATTGATGATAGGGAATTCAGCGTCTGGAGAGAAACCAAAGTCTGGTTTTGCAAGTCCTACGTGCTCGAAGTAGTAGTCCATATCTGCCCAGCCTGATTCTTCGTCTGTTCCGACGATGAAGCGGACTTTCTTAGAAGTTGGAAGTCCCAATTCTTTGATGATTTTCAAACCATAGTAACAAGCTGTTGTAGGACCCTTGTCGTCCGAAGCCCCACGCGCATAAAGGCGACCATCTTTGATCGTTGGTGTGTAAGGGTCTGTGTCCCAACCGCTACCAGCTGGCACCACGTCCATGT
>CAUQIK010000069.1:0-4013 GCA_963518035.1 uncultured Streptococcus sp.
TTAAAATAGGTCATTTTCTTCTGGGAGGAGGATAGTTTCTCTACCGTCCATATCTAAAACCAGGACTCTCGGGGGATAAAGAGGGTCGAAAGGGTGGTTAAAGTCAAAATCAATGGCTGTAGGGAGATGTTGACTTGAAAAGTGGAAGGTAATTTTTCCTTGGTTATTAAGCAATTGAAACTCGAGTTCCTCCTCCAATTCAAAGATATTTTTTAAGAAGTGGTCGATGATGTACCAAAAAGAGTCAATAACATCATCAGGCAAGCTGGTGACAATGCCAAAACTAGCTGACCGCATGTGGGTATTGGTAAAAGCCATATTTCTACCCCCTTTCTTTCCCTTATCATACAGCAAATAGGATTAAAAATCAAGAAAAGGTGATTTTTTCTTCATAAACATAGCTTCCTATGAAATTTTTTCAAATAATCTTCAAAAAATGCTTGAAAGTGTTTACAAATAGTGATAAAATGGAATAAGTAGAATCATGAAAACGAAATTTTCA
Organism: uncultured Streptococcus sp.; assembly: GCA_963518035.1. Classification (GTDB taxonomy): domain Bacteria; phylum Bacillota; class Bacilli; order Lactobacillales; family Streptococcaceae; genus Streptococcus. The sequence goes on from CAUQIK010000069.1 coordinate 503, forward strand.
TACCGTCTCTTTTTTGGAGTCTCGTGAGGTATGATATAGAAAGGAAATGGAATGAATACAGACGATACAGTAACGATTTATGATGTCGCCCGTGAAGCAGGAGTTTCAATGGCGACAGTTAGCCGTGTAGTCAATGGCAATAAGAATGTAAAAGAGAATACTCGAAAAAAAGTGCTTGAGGTGATTGACCGTTTGGATTACCGTCCAAATGCAGTGGCGCGTGGTCTTGCAAGTAAAAAGACAACCACTGTCGGTGTCGTGATTCCAAATATTACCAATGGCTATTTCTCAACGCTTGCTAAAGGGATTGATGATATCGCTGAAATGTACAAGTATAACATCGTCCTTGCCAATAGTGATGAGGACGATGACAAGGAAGTTTCAGTTGTCAATACACTGTTTTCTAAGCAAGTGGATGGTATCATCTTTATGGGCTACCACTTGACTGAAAAAATTCGTTCAGAATTTTCTCGTTCTCGAACACCAGTTGTTCTTGCAGGAACTGTGGATGTAGAACATCAGCTTCCAAGTGTCAATATTGACTATAAACAAGCTACGATTGATGCAGTGACCTACCTTGCTAAAGAAAATGAGCGCATTGCTTTCGTTAGCGGTCCACTAGTGGATGATATCAATGGTAAGGTTCGTTTGGTTGGCTACAAGGAAGCCTTGAAAAAAGCAGGGATTTCTTATAGCGAAGGATTGGTATTTGAGTCTAAATACACTTATGAAGATGGCTATGCCTTGGCAGAACGCTTGATTTCATCAAATGCAACTGCAGCAGTTGTAACAGGTGATGAGTTGGCAGCAGGTGTCTTGAACGGCCTTGCTGATAAGGGTGTGTCAGTACCAGAAGAGTTTGAAATCATTACTAGTGATGATTCACAGGTCTCTCGCTTTACTCGTCCAAACTTGACCACTATTGCCCAACCTCTTTATGACCTTGGTGCTATTAGTATGCGTATGTTGACTAAGATTATGCACAAGGAAGAGTTGGAAGAACGTGAAGTTCTCTTACCTCATGGTTTGACAGAACGCCGCTCAACACGAAAACGTAAATAGAAAAAATCAGGGAATCGTGAAGATTTCCTGATTTGTTTTTAGAGAAGAGACTTACCCTTCCATATAGTCTTTCAAAGCCTGTCCTGTTAGTCCGGCATTGAGGGCAATGAGGAGCTTCAAGCGGGCTTTTTGGGCGTTGAGTTCTTTAACAAAGAAGACACCAGATTTTTGCAACTGCACGCCCCCGCCCTGGTAGGCATAAACAGGTTCCGCAATACCGTTAAAGCATCGTGAAACAAGGGCGACTGGGATTCCTTGTTGCAGAAGGCTTTCTAATTTTTGAGCCGTTTCTTTGGGAACATTACCAGCCCCGAAGGCTTGGATAATCAAACCGTCCAATTGTTCCAAATCCAGCATATCAATTAGCTCATCTGTCATACCAGCATAAGCCGAGATGATAGGGACCAATCCTTGTATGTGATCAAGGTCAAAGCGAACACGAGGTTCAGCTGTTTTGAAGTAGAGGATTTCCCGCTTCGTAATCAGACCAAGTGGCCCATGTGTTGGGGTCTGGAAGGTGCCGACGTTGGTCGTATGCGTTTTGGTAACATACTTGGCAGCATGGATTTCATCGTTCATAACAACCAAAACCCCTTTGTCCGCAGCCCTGTCATCGCTAGCCACCCGTAAAGCACTCAGATAGTTATAAACACCGTCGCTGCCGAGTTCGTTGGAGCTACGCATTGCCCCTGTTAGGACGATAGGCATATGGGGAACTTCCATGGTATCAAGGAAATAGGCTGTTTCCTCTAAAGTATCGGTCCCGTGTGTGATTACCACTCCATCGTAGTTAGCAGCTTCCTCTTTGATTTTTTGGTAGAGAGCCAGCATATGCTTGGGCTTGATATGGGGGCTTGGCAGGTTAAAAAAGTCTAAGGCGTGGACTTGGATTCCTTCAAGTGGGTTGGACACATGGTTCATGGGATTATCTGAACTTGTCACAACAGCGCCAGAAGCATCGGCCTGCATGGAAATAGTTCCGCCCGTATGTAAAACAAGGATTTTCTTAGGCATGATTTACTCACTCTTTCTGAAATGTGGTATAATCATTGTATCACAAAAGGGGAGATTGGGATAGGATGGAAGTCAAAGCTGTTTTTTTTGATATCGATGGAACCTTGGTCAACGATCGCAAGAGTGTTTTGAAATCCACTAAGGACGCGATTAAAATCGTCAAAGAACAAGGGGTACTTGTCGGCGTAGCGACAGGTCGAGGACCTTTTTTTGTTAAGGAATTGATGGACGATTTAGATTTGGACTTTGCGGTAACCTACAATGGCCAGTATATCTTTACTAAAGACAGGGTCTTGTTCACGAGCCCTATTTCCAAGTTACATTTGCGCCAGCTCATTACTTATGCTAAAAAAGAGGGTAAGGAGATTGCTCTAGGGACCAAGGATGCCATGTTAGGTTCCAAAATCATGTCCTTTGGTCTGGGTTCTTTTTCCCAACGAATCAGTCGCTTCGTTCCCTCAGTTTTAACTCGGACAGTGAGTCATTCCTTTAATCGTATGGTCAGCAAGGTTGTTCCCCAAAAGGAAGAAGACCTGCTTGATCTGATGAATCAGCCTATCTACCAAGTTTTGATGCTGATGACGCCAGAAGAATCTGAGAAGGCAGCAGCTGATTTTGAAGACTTGAAATTGACACGTAGCAATCCTTTTGCAGCGGATGTTATCAATCAAGGAAACTCTAAGTTGGAAGGCATACGCCGAGTCGGGAAAGAATATGGTTTTGATCTCAACCAAGTCATGGCCTTTGGTGATTCAGATAACGACCTTGAAATGCTTGCAGGTGTTGGTATGTCGGTCGCTATGGGAAATGGTAGTAGCAGTGTCAAGGAAGTTGCTAAGCACATTACCACTAGCAATCAGCAAGACGGAATCCACAAGGCCCTGGAACATTTTGGTGTTCTGGCCTCAGAAAAAGTTTTTGTCAGCCGTGACTATCATTTCAATAAGGTCAAGACCTTCCACCACATGATGGATGAACGAACCCAAGAAGAACCACGAGCTTGGGATTTAAAAGGTGCAACCCACAGGGCTGGTTTTAAAATAGAAGAATTGGTTGAGTTTGTTCGAGCAGCCAGTCCTTCTGAAGAGGACTTTGGTCAAGCTCTATCACAACTTCATCAAGCTCTTGATAAGGCAGCAGAGAAAGTAGCTAAGAAGACGCCTGCTCAGCAAGATTTGATAGGGCAAGTGGATGCCTTGATTGACACGCTTTACTTTACCTACGGTAGTTTTGTCTTGATGGGGGTGGATCCAGAACGTATTTTTGATATTGTTCATCAGGCCAATATGGGGAAAATTTTCCCAGATGGCAAGGCTCATTTTGATCCAGTGACCCATAAAATCTTAAAACCAGATGATTGGGAAGAAAAATATGCTCCAGAACCTGCTATTAAAAAGGAACTGCAGCGCCAACTCAAGGCTTATGAACGCCATAA
>CAUQIK010000070.1:0-3915 GCA_963518035.1 uncultured Streptococcus sp.
GTCAAAATCACAAGATTACTACGTTGACTCGCAATCTCAAGCAAGGACAAAAGACGAGCTTCATTATCTCCAACAGCAGTTTGGAAGTAGACATCTACCCCGATTTCGGCTAGTTTCTCTGATAAAAACTGAGCATTGGTATTGACAATCTGCCCTGTTAAAATTTCTGTTCCAACAGCAATAATTTCTGCTTTCATGTTTCCTCCTACTTATCTATTCGAATTTTTTTGAAAAAATCGCAGGAAATTTCCCACGATTTGATTCTTTTCTTATTCTGCTTCTTCGTTTGAAGCGTTCGTACTGGTTGAAGGTGCTGTCCGACCAAAGGCTGTTTCGTACAGTACCGCATTGGTTTCCAATTCTGTCACTGGCTCTTTACCTAGCGAACTACGCAAGAGATTTTGCATTTCGAGCATATGTTCTGAAGTGACAATCTGATAAGAAATTCCCTGTAGCTCAGCATCTTCCCCACGCAATTGATGCGTTTCGATATTCTTGAAGGAATCTTGATAGCCGAGCAATTGTGGAATGCTCTTAGCTGACAAGTCCACATTGGTCTGCATGTTATCACTCAAAGCTTTGAGGATACCTTGATAATGACTCACACTGTTTAGGCTCAAAACCTTCTCAACGATCTTTTGAATAACTTCACGTTGACGTTTTTGACGACCATAGTCTCCCTCTGGGTCTTGGTAACGCATCCGTGAATACACCAGAGCTTCCTCCCCATTCAAGGTTTGTTCTCCAACACCGATAGAAATCTTATTAAACTCCTCTTGGTCAGCAATCGAAATTGGGAAACCGAGTGTATTGTTGACGGTAATTCCACCAACCGCATCCACCAATTGTTGAAGCCCCTGCATGTTAACCATCACATAGCGGTCAATGTGGATATTCATCATCTTTTGAATAGTAGAAATTGCAAGTTCCGCACCACCATTAGCATAGGCCGCATTGAGTTTGGCTTCCTGAACTTGACCGTTTCCAGTCTCAATCTTGGTCAAAATATCCCGTTCCAAACTCATCATTGTGGTTTTCTTTGTTTTGGGATTAACCGTCAGGAGAATCATGGAATCACTATTTCCCGCCCACGGGTCTGTACGTTCCACATTTCCCGTATCTACCCCCATCAAGAGGATGGTCAGAGGCTCCGTCGCTTCGATAACGTTGGTTTCTTCCCCGATTTTTTTGTAAGTCTTTTTACTTAGGGTTTCTGTTCCCTGTTGGTAGATGGTATAGCCATAAACCGCTACACCTAAAACTGTTACTGCTAGGAAACCTAGCACCATTCCAATTAATTTTTTAATCATCTCGTTATTTATTTATCAGCTTGCCCATAAGACAAACATCTAAAAATATCCCTTCTGCTAAATAGGCTCCTCTTTCTTGTAAGCCTTCTGTGATAAATCCCATTTTTGAGTAGAGGTGGATCGCAGCCTCGTTTCGTTTTTGTACACTGAGTTGCAAACGGCGCAGGACGCCACTGACTTTCGCCCACTCAATGCCTTCTTCTAGAAGTATAGTCGCCAAGCCTTGGTTCCAGAATTTCCTGCGAACTGCTAGAAAAACATCGCCGATATGTCGAACTCTTAAATGTTGGTCCGCTGTGATATTTAAGACTCCTGCAATCTCATCATTCAGTAAGGCGAGGAGAGTAATTTGATTCTCTGATCCAGCTTGTTTTTCGATAAAAAGAGCCATTTCAGAAGCTGTCATCATGATACCATTTTCATCCAAGCTGGTAAAATCCGTCTCTTGACCGACACAATCTAAAAATGCAATTAAGGCTGTAGCATCTGAAATCTCTGCCTCACGAATACACAACTCATACTCCATCTTGAAGCTCCTTGATGAGTTGTTCAGCCCGAGAGCCATGAGCCGTAAAATGAAGACAACGACCCTCAGCTTCTTTCAAGATTTCCAATTCCAAGTAAGAATCTGGTAAATCTTCACCCAAAAGATGCCCCCACTCAATAACAGTCACACCACCACCAAAGAGAAACTCATCCAAGTCAATAGAATCAGCATCACCTTCGATACGGTAGACATCCAAGTGGTAAAGTGGCAAACGCCCTTCGTACTCTCTGACAATGGTATAGGTTGGACTTTTAATCATCTGACGGATATCCAAGCCCTTGGCAAGGCCTTTTGTAAAGGTTGTTTTACCCGCACCCAACTCTCCAGTCAAGATCAGAACATCGTCTTTTTGAAGCAAATGACCTAATCTTTCTCCGAGAGCTAGAAGCTCTTCTTCATTTTTTGTGTGCATGCTACTATTATACCAAAAAGTTTTCTTTTGTGTGAATTTTCTTTATGAACTTACTATAACAATTTTGAAAAATTCTCCTCCATTTAAAAGAATACAACTATTGAAAAAACAAACAGGATATCCCGAATCAGGTGTCCATAAAAGGAGATTTCCCTTTGAATACATTTTGGAAAAAGGAAACGTGCGCATAGAAAACCAACACTGATATAAAGGAGAATCGAGGAAATCACTAAGGGATTCCTCAAGAAAACCATCGTAGCTAGAACGGAAATGACGACTGTTTTCTTTTTATTTAGGTAATTTTCTATATCTCGAAAAATTTTATCAAAAGGTAAGAAAATCAATAGATCTACTCCTAGCAAGAAAAAGAAGGAGGGTAAAAAGAGGTCAACCAATTCCTGCTGCAATTTGCTAGTGGTTTGGATGCTTTCTGAGAGAACCAGACAGGTTGCCAAAAGATTGACTACTAAAAGGAGGCAATAAACAAGACTCACTTTCTTTTGAACATGTAAAATACTATGTCTAGACTGGTCTGCTGTATGGAAATAATTTATCCCCGCACAAAGAACAGAAATTCCTACTATCAAAATCAAAAAGTAAGCATTGGTCTGTTTTAAAGATAAAAAGGATTCTTTCCATAATAGACAACTACTAAAACTAATCTGGATGACTGCAATCAACAACAATAGGCGAATTGATTTTACCATTTCTTTTCCCTCCCTATATGGGATTATACCTTGTGAGGAGTTTGAAATGATAGTTTCCGCCTCAAATGTCCTTTTTTTGTGCTCAACTGACCAAAAAACAGCTCTGTTGTGAACAGAACTGTTCTTTTACCAGTCTAATCCTTAAACCAGAGAGCAATTTCACGTTTTGCAGAAGCTTCCGAATCGGAGCCGTGAACTACATTTTGAATGGCTCGATTGTCTCCTGCAGCCTTGGCAAAATCTCCTCGGATAGTTCCTGGCAGAGCTTCTTCTGGACGAGTAGCTCCCATCATAGTTCGCCAAGTTTCAATCACTTTCGGACCTGATAGAACGCCCACCACTACTGGTCCTGAAGTCATAAACTGACGGATAGGAGGATAAAAACTTTTTTCAACCAAGTCTTGATAGTGTTGATCAATCAAAGCTTCTGAAACTGCTGAACGTAGCTCTAATTTTTCGAGTTTGAAACCTCGTTGCTCCATTCTTTGCAGAATTTCGCCAACCAGCCCTCTTTTCACACCATCTGGCTTAATGATAAAGAATGTTTGTTCCATATGGACACCTCCTTGGCATTTTAGTTCTTCTATTCTACCATACTTTATGAAAAAGCGGGAAAATTTTCTGAAATAAAACAAAGAGAACCCAAAGGTTCTCTTGTTTGCTTTTATTCTACTGTTTCCTCAACTTGGATTTCCACAGTTTCATCTACTGGAGCGTTTTCTGCCTCTTCTTGTTCTGGAGCCAGATATTCTGCTTCATTGATAGCTTGTGGTTCAAGGTTACGGTAGCGAGCCATACCAGTACCAGCTGGGATGATCTTACCGATGATAACATTTTCCTTGAGTCCAAGGAGATGATCTTTCTTACCACGGATGGCCGCATCTGTAAGGACACGAGTTGTTTCCTGGAAGGAAGCCGCTGACAAGAAACTGTTGGTTT
>CAUQIK010000071.1:0-3751 GCA_963518035.1 uncultured Streptococcus sp.
TTTCCTTTATACTGGATAAAAAGGAGAATAGTATGTCAGAAACAAATCACGAAATTGATTCAAATTTTGCAGGTCGTTTAAATATCCTGCGTGCTGGTGTTCTTGGTGCTAACGATGGAATTATTTCCATTGCTGGTGTGGTTATCGGGGTTGCCAGTGCTACCAGCAATATCTGGATTATCTTTTTATCAGGATTTGCAGCTATTTTGGCCGGTGCCTTTTCAATGGCAGGTGGAGAATATGTATCCGTTTCAACTCAAAAAGATACCGAGGAAGCGGCCGTTGCGCGTGAGCAGCTCTTGCTAGACCAAGATATGGAACTAGCCAAAAAATCCCTCTATGCAGCCTATATCCAAAATGGAGAATGCGAAACCTCTGCCCAACTCTTGACCAACAAGGCCTTTCTTAAAAATCCACTCAAGGCTCTGGTAGAGGAAAAATATGGGATAGAGTATGAAGAATTTACCAATCCTTGGCACGCTGCCATTTCTAGCTTTGTTGCCTTTTTCCTTGGAAGTTTGCCTCCAATGCTGTCAGTGACCATTTTCCCAAGTGATTACCGCATCCCTGCTACCGTCCTTATTGTCGGTGTGGCCCTTCTTCTCACTGGTTACACTAGTGCCAAACTTGGAAAAGCCCCTACCAAAACAGCTATGATTCGGAACCTTGCTATTGGTCTCTTAACTATGGGAGTTACCTTCCTGCTCGGACAACTTTTCAGCATTTAAAATACAAGAAATACCTCGATTTCAAAATCGAGGTATCTTTTTTACATTTGCACAGTCTTGCGATAACTTCTTGAAGTAATCATGAAAATCAGCACATAGGCGATGAGGAAGATAGCGCAGATAGACAAGGTCACAATCAACATCATATTCGTATCTATTACACCAATCACTTTTAAAATCAGACTAAGCATATGGTAGGCAAAGGCGAGATGTATGAAGGCAAAAAGCAAAGGAAGGAAGAAAACAGTTAAAACCTGTTTGTTGATGGTTTGCTTGATTTGCTTTTGATCTAAACCAACTTTCTGCAAGATAATAAAGCGCTCACGGTCTTCATAGCCTTCAGAAATTTGTTTGTAGTAGATGACCAGAACGGTTCCGACCATAAAGATAATGGATAGGAAAATACCGATAAAGAAGACACCACCAAAGAGGGCACTCATTTGAGCACTAGCATCTGCTAGATTGCTACCATACACATAGCTACCTTCAGTGTTTAATTGAGCATTAAACTTTTGTAAGTATTTTTCATATTCTTCAGCGACTTTGAGTTGTTCTTCTTCACTGATATTTACATTTATACCACCGTAAAGCTGATTATAGATAGCCGAATCTGGGAATTGGTCTAAAAATGCTTGCAAATTAGGAACAACAAGGTAATTGTAATCAGTAGTAAAAATATTAAACTGATTTGGAACATGGTTCACAATAAAATCTGTATTAAATTCTTCTTTTACAGAAAATTGATGGTTATTTAGAGTTAGAGCTTTCTGTCCTTTCAGTCCATCATTCTTAGCGAAGAGGCCGACCTCATTGCCTGATAGAGAAAGCTTCTGACCAGTCATATTTTCATAGTCTTTTTGGTCAAATACCATGAAGACTGTTTTAGGTTGGACACGATTTTGTCCTTTTTCAAAAATAGTTAACTTGGTTCCTTCTTGATTTGCAATACCAAAGTTACTGTAACGAAGCACTTCTTTCTCTTTGACACTATAACCTTTGTCACTTGCAAACTGGCTCAAGAGTTTGTCCAAGTCTTCTTTTTCAACATTTTGTCCAGTAATTCCAAAGTCATGCGGATTCATCACTTTTTTAAAGGATTCTGAGGCATTGAAAATGCTTGTCGCTGCTGACATGGTTACCAAAACCATTGTTGACAAGATAGCGATAGTTGCTAGTCCAACCGCATTTTTCTTCATACGGAAAATCAAGTTGGAAACAGAGATAAGATTATTTGGTTGGTAATAGTATTTCTTATTTTTCTTTAAGATTTGGAGGAAAACGGTAATTCCTGCATTAAACAATAGATAAGTACCAAAGATAACCAGTAAAACAGCTAGGAAGAAGGTTGTTAGGGCTGTGAGAGGATCTTTTACAGTAAGGGCAAGATAGTAGCCAATCCCTAAACTTATGGAACCAAGAATAGTTTGTAGAGGTAGGAAACGACCTTTTTTCTCACCACTAGCTTTTTCACGAGAAAGCTGGAGGGCATTCATACGGGCGATTCGAAGGGCATTCAGGAACATGAGGCCTAGGAAAATCAATCCAAAGACAACAAGTACTGCAATGACAACATTCATTTGGAAGGTAGCGACCAGCTCAACCTTCAATTTCATCAGTTTGAGCAAGAAAGCGAAAATTAACTTGTCAAACAAGGCTCCAATACCGATACCCGCTCCAACAGTTAGAATCCCAAATACCACTAACTCCTTAAAGGTCATACTGATAAGATGACGCTTCTCCAAGCCCAACATGCCATAAATTCCTAGTTCCTTGGAACGGTTCTTCATGACAAAACTATTGGCATAGAGGACGATAATGGCTGACGCAAGGGTGACGACAAACATACCAAATCCAAGTGTAGCCTGAATGGTTGTTCCTCCACGGATTTCAGCAATCTTGGGATTGAAGGTTAGAGAGTAAAAGAGATAGGTGACAGTGACTGCCAAGAGAACAGCCAGCGCAAAAGGATAGTAGAGTTTGCGGTTTTTAATCAAGTTCGATACCGCTAACTTATTGGTTAATCGAAACATACTAATTCACCTCGCTTGCCATGACAGTCAAGGTATCAGAGATTTCTTGGAACATCTGACGTTCTGTCTTATCTCCACGGTAGATTTGATTGTAAAGAATGCCGTCTTTGATAAAGAGCACGCGCTTGGCTCTGCTAGCTGCTGCTGTTGAGTGGGTTACCATGAGAATGGTTTGGCCGCGCTCATTGATTTCATCAAATACATCAAGTAAGGCTGCAGAGGACTTGGAATCAAGGGCACCTGTTGGCTCGTCCGCAAGGAGAATTTCAGGTTCTGTGATGATGGCGCGGGCTACTGCTACACGCTGTTTCTGACCACCTGAAATTTCGTAAGGGTACTTCTCTTGCAATTGGTTGATGCCCAGATTCTCAGCTGTCACCACCAATTTCTTCATCATCTCCGTAATGGGTCTTCTTGACAAGACAAGGGGAAGCAAGATATTATCTTTTACAGAGAGAGTATCTAACAAATTAAAGTCTTGGAAGACAAATCCCAGCTTTTCACGACGGAAGCTAGAAGCCTGTGAATTTTTAATGGTTGCGGTGTCAGTTCCATTCAAGTAAACCTGACCACGTGTTGGTTTGTCCAGCATAGCTAGGATATTGAGAAGAGTTGATTTACCAGAACCAGACTCACCCATGATGGCAACATAGTCACCTTTTTCAACGGTAAAGTGAATATCCTTGAGGGCCTCTACTTGGTTGCCCTGAAAACGAGTTTTATAAATTTTTTGAACGTGTTTTACATCTAAAAGTGTCATGAGAATCTCCTTTCTTAATATCCCATCAAATGAAATGTTGCTTGCATCATAGCGCATCCCAGTTGAACACGCTCGATATCTTTGTGGCTTGGTTTTCTAGTTTTCTTATGTAAGATTTGTTTCATGATGTTACTCCTTTGTTCTTTATGAGTCTAGTTTACATCAAAAAAAGACCGCTTGCCATAACCTAACCTTACAAAAGAGACTTTAATCTTACATTTTTGTAAGATTGG
>CAUQIK010000072.1:0-3503 GCA_963518035.1 uncultured Streptococcus sp.
GTCAGATGCTTTTTCTCTTCTCCCTTGACATCCACCACTATCTTACCCTGATAGAGCATAATGAGACGATTGCCGTACTCAATCGCATGGTTCATATCGTGGGTAATCATCAAAGTCGTCAACTGATGGTGTTCCACAATCTTTTGCGTCAAATCCATCACCATTTGACTCGTTTTCGGGTCAAGTGCCGCAGTATGTTCATCCAAAAGCAAAAGTTTGGGTTTCACCAGAGCTGCCATGACTAGGGTCAAGGCCTGTCTTTGCCCTCCTGAGAGGTATTGAGTATCTACTTTTAAGCGGTTTTCAAGACCAATATTCAACTCTTTCAAGGCCTCTTGGAACTGGATTCTATCCTTCTCCTTCACGCCCCAACCAAGCCCTCTCTTCTGCCCGCGTCTCAAGGCAATAGCCATATTCTCCTCAATCGTCAAACGAGAAGCTGTTCCCATCTTAGGATCTTGAAAAACACGGGCGATATCCTTGGCTCTCTTTCTGACACTCAAATTTTTAATGGATTTGCCTGCCAATAAAAGATCCCCTTCGTCCACCGATAGATTGCCTGCCAAGATATTCATCAAAGTGGATTTCCCTGCTCCATTTCCACCAATCACAGAGATAAAATCTCCCTCTTCAACCTCTAAATCTAATCCTTTGAGGACATGGTTCTCATTGACCGTCCCTGCTTCAAATGTTTTGTGAATATTTTCAAGTGTTAACAAACTTGCCATAACTTTCTCCTCCTATTCATTTCTCAATTTCAGACCACGAATCTTTAATCTCTTTTGCAATTCTGGTGCAAATAAAACTAAGGCTAACAAGATTGCATTAAAGAGACGAACTAGATTTTGATCTAGATTTGGAATTTCATAGATATTTAAAATAATCAAACGGTATACAATAGCACCGATTCCGATGGATAACAAGCGGCCTCCAATGGTCAAGTCGTGTATCAAGACTTCCGCAATAATCACTGCACTCAAACCAACAACGATGGTCCCTGTCCCAGAAGTCACATCTGAAAATCCATCATTTTGTGCAAACAAGGAACCACATAGGGCAATCAAGCCGTTTGAAATCATGTAACCAACAATCTTCATGGTGTCTACATTGACCCCGTTGGCCTCACTCATCGGAATATTGTCCCCAGTCGAACGCAAGACCAAGCCAATCTCTGTTTTCATCAAAAGAGTCAAGACCAAACAAACAAGTAAGAGACAGGCTAAACTGAATGAGAAAACAGCTTCTTCATTTGACAGCCCCAAGCTAGCCAATTGTTTAAAGACGGTTGCAGAATCTCCCAAGGAAAGATTAGGCACGCTTCCCATGATTTTAATATTGATGGAATAAAGCCCTGTCAAGGTCACAATTCCTGTCAAGAGAGCTGGAATTTTCATCTTGGTGTGGAGCATTCCTGATACAAGACCAGCTACCATACCTGCCAGCAAAGCAAGTAAGGTCGCAATCCAAGGATTTGTCCCTGCCTGTATCTGAGATACAACGACTGCTGCCCCCAGAGGAAAGGCTCCTTCAGCAGTCATATCCGCAATATCCAAAATACGGAAAGTCAAGTAGACCCCAATAGCCATAATCGACCATAGCAAACCTTCTGATAAACTAGATAATACAAAATTCATCTCAAACCTCCTTATTCCTTGCCTTCTAACTTACTAATATCAATTCCCAATGCATCTGCCATTTCTTGATTGGTATGCAATTCCAGTTTTTCAGGCAACTCAACTGCTATATTTTCTGGCTTTTCACCTTTTAAAACACGAATCAGCATGCGAGCTGTCTGTCTTCCCAATTCTTCATAATTGGTTCCGTAGTTATACAAGCCACCAACAGCAATCATTTCTGTTGAACCACCGAATACTGGAACCTTGTGTGTAATAGAAACCTGCTTAACTGTTTCCATGGTTGACGAAATGATATTATCCGTTGGGACAAAAACCATATCCACCTCTGCCATCAAGCTTTCTGCAGCCGCCTTGACGTTGTTACTGTCCAAGATTGTTTTTTCAACAACGGTAAAGCCTTTTTCTTCCAGAAGGCGCTTAGCTTCATCCTTTTGGACAACTGAGTTTGGCTCGCTCTGAGTATAGAGAATTCCAATCGTTTTAGCTTTTGGCAACACTTTCTTTATCAAATTGATTTGGGTTGAAATGGCATCTGATGACTGATCGCTTGTCCCAGTTACATTGCCCCCAGGATGTTCTCTTGACTCAACCAACTTGGCACTGACAGGATCTGTTACCGCTGAAAAGATAACAGGTGTCGTTTGTGTTGTATTGGCCAAACTCTGAGCAGAAGGCGTTGCGATAGCTAGAACGACATCACTAGATTCTGCTAGTTGCTGGGAAATCGTTTTTAGGTTTCGTTGTTCTCCCTGTGCATTTTGCAAATCAATCTCGATATTTTTCCCCTCAACATAGCCTTGCTTAGCCAACTCATCCACAAAACCTTCTCTAGTAGCGTCCAAAGATTGATGAGTAATAAATTGCGAAATACCGATACGAAAAACATCTTTTTTCTTATCTGCCTTCAACTGATGCAAACTGATCAGAGAGATCAAGAGGATCCCCACTACCAAGAGGGGGGCTAGTAATTTTCGAACAACTTTCATAATGAAACTCCTTCTCAGAAAAGATAAAACAAAAAACCGCCTAGATACTATCTAAACGGATGCTTGAAATAATCTAACAAGTTATAACTTTGCTAGTCCATTTAGATATTCATCTATATGGACCACAATCAAAAATCTTAGCCACATAGATACAAACAAATTGCTTGAACTGTTTGCATCCATGGTGACATGTCTACAAACACTATCTAAAGTAGCTAAAGTAAAAGTTTTGATTCATCGTTACAGCTTGTTTCTTATTCATTTCTTTTTCTGCTTTCTTTTTTGATGTTTCCTATCTTACCACCTTTTTCATCACCTGTCAAGAATATTTCAGAATTTTTTAAAATTTTTCGAAAATTCTTTCATAATTCTTTCAATTCTTTTAGGATAATTTCAAAGATTTGCCCATTAGACAAAATAGAACGATTTGAAGACTTTTATGGTATTTAGTTGTACTAGAGTCTTTTAAAAGTGTTTTGATGGCTTGTATTTCTTCTTTGGTTGATTTCATATCACTATTATATAATGCGTTTTGATTTTAGTATAGTATTAAACTGACTCTTGGCAGTCGGACAAAAAATCGACAATTATTTTATATTGTTTAAAACCAATAGTCAATACGACAATCTCTTTACTTTTCGGTTATCAACTCTGTAGATTGCTAACATATCCAAAATAAGCCAAGTATCCCGATGATAGGCAACAGAAATGAATTATTTATACTCTGGATACCACTTCAAATCACGAACTGCTTTGGCCATATCTGTTTCCTTAGCGCGTGCAAGACCTTGCTCTTGTGCTTTTTTAGCGACTGCTTCTGCTACTTTAATAGAAACATCTGCTACATACTTGAATGGTGGCAAGACAGGAGCTCCTGGTT
>CAUQIK010000073.1:0-3488 GCA_963518035.1 uncultured Streptococcus sp.
CCCGAAGGAGCGGATTTACAGTCCGCCGCGTTTAGCCTCTTCGCTATCTCTCCGATATTTAACGTAAACTATTATATCATGAAATTTTCAATAAAACAAGACTTATTTTGCTAAATTATAATTTTCAATCAAAATTTCCACAGCTTTTTCCAATTTTTTATAAAAACTATCGACATTCCCATTCTTTATGATGGCAAATTGTCCGTCTAATTCGGCAATTTCTCCGATAACTTTTTTACCAATGGTCAAGGTATAACCTTCAAAACTGTCTTTTCCTACATTAACCTTGGCATCTGCTACTTGAATTTCAATTTTTTTATCTTTCTTACTCATTTCATACCTCTCTTCACTTTTTCTATTTTACAAGAAAATCCTAAAACTAGCAAGAAAAAACTCTATATCATTCCAAGTCTGATATAGAGTTTTCTGCTTTATTTAATGTGTTTTTCTAGTTCTTTTTGGTACTTACCGTTTGATTCCAATTTTTCTTTTTGCCATTTTTTCAGTGCTTCTTCATATTCTTTTGTTGTAACGATATCTTTTTGCAATTTCATTCCTTTAAAGATATATGGGTCACCTTTAATACCAACTTGTGAGTATGGTTTTGAGAATGGTACGACATTACTTACAACTGGAGAACCACCAGATGAGGCTGTTGGCATCAATAATGAACTATCTGTCAACCAAGCTTGAGCCTTAGCATATTTTTCATAGCGTTCTTCAAGATTTGTAGTTTCTGAATCTGCATCATCCAATAATTTCTTATATTGGTCCAAACCAAGTTTAGCTACAACATCCTTATCTTTCCCTTTAGTAATACCAAGGTGTTTCATAGCAGAACCTGATTTAGGATCCATGATATTCAAGTAAGATGCTGGGTCTTGATAGCTTGGAGCCCATCCTGTACTGTTCAAATCATAATCTTTTTGAGAAGGAACACGCGCTTGAGAAGTGATTGTTTCCTTTTCATTATCTGTCATTTGAAGAACGTCGATGACAACATTTTCAGCACCAAGAGTTGATTCGATTGACTGTTTGAAAGAGTTGCTTTGTTGAACGGCGATGGTATCTGTTTGTTCAACTGGGACATCCAAATGAATTGGGAATGTTACCCCTTTAGATTCCAAGTCTTTCTTAGCTTTTTCAAATGCTGCTTTAGCCTTGTCAGGGTTGTAGATAGAATCCTTACCGTCAACTAGCTCAACACCTTTCCATTGGTCACCATAGTTCACCAACTCTGCTTGAGCGATTTGACCAAAGTTCTTCCCACCTGCTTGTACAAAGTTGTCAGGAACGAGGCTGTTACGAATAATCTTGTCCGCACCGTCTTCACCATTTAGCTGGGCAGCATAAGAATGGCGGTTGAAGGCAAAGTTGATAGCCTGACGGAAGTCCTTATTAAGCATAGCTTCTTTTGTAGAAGTCTTTTGCTCTTCACTTGTTTTCGCAGTTTTATTGTATGACTGACGATTTACGTTAAAGGTGAAGTAATAACTACTTGAGTCCTGTGGGCTATAAGTTATTTTATCTCCGTATTGTTCCAAAGTAGAAGCAAAGTTTGAGCTACTTGGGAAGAGACGGGCTGTCGTATAGGCACCAGAAGAGAAACTACGAATCAAAGATTCCTGATCAGAACCATCGTAGTAAGTCAATTTAATCTTCTCAATTTTTACCTTTTCTTTATCCCAGTAGTTTGGATTTTTCTCGTATTCGATTAACGATTTAGAAGTCAAGGTCTTCAAGATATAAGGACCATTGTAGAGAATCCCTGCTGGAGTAACCGCTCCATAATCTTTACCTGATGCCTTCAAAAACTCTTCATTTACAGGCAACATCGTTGCTGTTGTAACTTTAGAGTTCCAGAAACTTTCTGGTTTGTTTAGGGTATATTCGACTGTGTAATCATCCAAGGCCTTGACACCAACTGTAGAGAAATCATTGGTCTCACCAGTCATGTAGGCATCCAAGCCCTTGATTGAATTTTGGATGAGAGAGACACCGTCTGACTTGCCGTCAGCTACGTGTTTTAGTCCTGTCACAAAGTCATGGGCTGTTACTTCTGCGTATTCTTCACCTTCTGAAGTGTACCATTTAACTCCTTTACGAAGTTTATAGGTATAAGTCAAACCATCTTTTGAGACAGACCAATCTTCAGCCAAGGAAGGAATAACATTCCCGTACTGGTCGTTTTCCATCAAACCATCAACCACGTTCCCGATGACATCTGTTGTAGATGTACGAGTCGCTATACTATAATCCAAAGATGCTGGATCTACTGCATAGACATATGAAAATGTTGTCGGTGCATCTGCTTCTTTATCAGCTTTTCCACAAGCCACTAATAGAGCTGTTGTGCTCAGGACCACTCCTGCTGTTAAGAGCCACTTTTTCGATTTCATCAAAAATCTCCTTTTGTTAATTTTAATCTACTTTTACAATCCAACCTTCTGGCGCTTCAATATCACCAAACTGAATTCCTGTTAATTCATCATAAAGTTTACGAGTCACAGGGCCTACTTCTGTTTCACTATAGAAAACATGGAAATCATCACCGTGCTGAATTCCACCAATTGGCGAAATAACCGCTGCTGTACCACAGGCACCTGCCTCTACAAAACGGTCAAGGTTATCAATTGGGACATCCCCCTCAATAGGAGTCAAGCCCAAGCGGTGTTCTGCCAAATAAAGCAAAGAATACTTAGTAATAGATGGCAAGATAGATGGACTCAATGGTGTTACAAATTCATTATCAGCTGTAATTCCAAAGAAGTTAGCTGAACCGACTTCTTCAATCTTTGTATGAGTTGATGGGTCTAGATAGATAACATCTGAGAAATGACGTGACTTAGCCAATTTCCCTGGTAAGAGACTGGCAGCATAGTTCCCACCAACCTTAGCCGCACCTGTACCATTTGGAGCCGCACGGTCATATTCATCCTGAATCAAGAAGTTGGTTGGAACCAAACCACCTTTAAAGTAATTACCAACTGGCATAGCAAAGATGGTGAAAATGTATTCCTCTGCTGGTTTAACCCCAATAATATCTCCGACACCAATCAAAAGAGGGCGAAGATATAAGGTTCCACCTGTTCCGTATGGTGGTACGTATTCTTCATTCGCGCGGACAACTGCCTTACAAGCTTCTACAAACATTTCTGTTGGAACTTGTGGCATCAAGAGACGATCACAAGTACGTTGCAGGCGTTTGGCGTTTTCGTCAGGACGGAAAAGTTGAACACTACCATCCTTAGTACGGTAAGCTTTCAAACCTTCAAATGCTTGTTGACCATAGTGAAGACTTGGAGAAGACTCTGAAATATGCAAGGTTGCATCTTCTGTAAGCTCTCCTTGATTCCATTGTCCATTTTTAAAATGAGCAATATAGCGATAAGGTAATTTCATATAGGAAAAACCGAGATTTTCCCAATCAATCGTTACTGTCATATTCCACTCCTTATTCTAAAAACCTATTTCTTATATTCTACACT
>CAUQIK010000074.1:0-3425 GCA_963518035.1 uncultured Streptococcus sp.
GGAGTGGCCTATAAGTCAGGTTTGAGGGAAGGTCATGCCTATACAGTTGATGATGAAGGGGGTATGATTCTAACTGGTTATTTAGCCTTCCTAGATCCTCCTAAACCATCTGCAGCACCAGCAATTAAGGCTTTGTTAGAACATGGGGTTCAAACAAAAATTTTGACGGGAGACAACGAAAAAGTTACCCAAGCAGTCTGTGAAAAGGTTGGTTTGGATATCAATCAGATGCTGTTGGGATCTGAAATTGATCAGATGAGTGATCAAGAATTGGCCCAAGCCGTAGAGGAGGTAACAGTCTTTGCCAAACTTTCTCCTGACCAAAAAGCAAGGATTATTTTGCAATTTAAGGCTAATGGTCATGCTGTAGGCTATATGGGAGATGGAATCAATGATGCTCCTTCTATGAAAGTTGCAGATGTGGGGATTTCTGTTGATACAGCAGTAGATATTGCCAAAGAAACAGCTGATGTTATCCTACTTGATAAGGATCTCATGGTGCTGGAAAAAGGACTTGTTGAAGGGCGTAAGGTCTATGCCAATATGACTAAATATATCAAAATGACAGTGAGTTCTAATTTTGGAAATATCTTATCCCTATTGGTCTCTGGAATCTTTTTACCATTTTTACCAATGGCACCAGTCCATTTGATTATCCTAAATCTAGTCTATGATTTGTCTTGTATTGCCTTGCCTTTTGACAAGGTGGATAAAGATTTTTTGAGAAATCCGCATACCTGGGAAGCTAAGTCCATCACACGTTTCATGGTTTGGATGGGGCCTATCTCTTCTGCCTTTGATATTTTGACCTTCAGTTTGCTTTATTTTATCATTGTACCCATGACAACAGGTCAAGCTTATGTTCATGGAGCGGAGTCTGCCGTAGGATTTATTGTCTTGTTTCAGACAGGTTGGTTTATCGAGTCTATGTGGTCACAGACCATGGTTATCCATATGCTGCGTTCAGCCAAAATTCCCTTTTTACAAAGTCGTCCAGCTTGGCTAGTCCTTGTGACAACCTTATTGGCTGCAGCCTTTGTGACCTTCCTTCCCTATAGTCCACTCGCAATCCTACTTCATCTAACTCCTTTAAAACCGATTTATTTCATCTTTTTACTTTTCATCATTATTTTGTATATGATTAGCGTGACAATTGTGAAAAAAATCTATATCAAAAAATATCAAGAATGGCTGTAAATTTCATTTTGTCAAGAAAAAAGTACGAAAATGACGAAAAAAGTCAAAAAAATTTAAAAATAGGTCGCAAGTCGGATGTTTTTTATGGTATAATAGACTAAACTGATAGTAACATGTAGCGAAAGGGGTAGGTACATGATTAAAATTTATACAGTCTCAAGTTGTACTAGCTGTAAAAAAGCAAAAACCTGGCTCAATGCCCACCAGTTAAGTTATAAAGAACAAAACCTTGGTAAAGAAGGAATTACGAGAGAAGAATTACTGGATATTCTAACCAAAACAGATAACGGAATAGCCAGCATCGTTTCCTCTAAAAATCGCTATGCCAAAGCCCTTGGAGTGGATATTGAAGATTTGAGTGTCAACGAAGTTCTCAATCTGATTATGGAAACACCGAGAATTTTAAAGAGCCCAATCCTTGTAGATGAAAAACGTCTGCAAGTTGGCTATAAGGAAGACGATATTCGTGCCTTCCTACCACGCTCTGTCCGTAATGTAGAAAATGCAGAAGCACGTTTGCGTGCAGCTCTATAAACATCAAGGCTGGGAGCAACTCCCAGTCTTATTCTATTTTAATTTCAAAAAGAAAGAAGAAAGAGATGAAAAAAATAGTTCTTGTTAGTCTAGCTTTCCTTTTTGTCCTAGTTGGTTGCGGACAGAAAAAAGAAACTGGACCAGCTACAAAAACAGAAAAGGATACGCTTCAGTCGGCATTGCCAGTTATTGAAAATGCCGAGAAGAATACAGTTGTGACCAAGACTTTGGTCTTGCCCAAGTCAGATGATGGCAGCCAGCAAACCCAAACCATTACATACAAGGACAAGACTTTTTTGAGCTTAACGATTCAACAAAAACGTCCAGTTTCTGATGAGTTGAAGACTTATATTGACCAACATGGAGTGGAAGAAACTCAAAAAGCTCTTCTCGAGGCGGAGGAGAAGGATGAGGCTATCATAGAAGCTCGTAAATTAGCAGGATTTAAGCTTGAAACCAAACTATTGAGCGCAACAGAACTTCAAACAACCACTAGTTTTGATTTTCAAGTTCTGGATGTCAAGAAGGCTTCTCAGTTAGAATATTTGAAGAACATTGGTTTAGAAAATCTCTTGAAGAATGAACCAAGCAAATATATTTCAGACAGATTGGCAAATGGCGCGACAGAACAGTAGAAAATCCAAATAAATAGACTGCCTGAATTGTAGAACGTAAGGAATTATGCTATAATGGTACTATTCTAAGGAAAGAGGGTGTTAGAATGGGATTTACTGAAGAAACAGTACGTTTTAAATTGGACGATTCCAATAAAAAAGAAATTAGCGAAACTCTGACTGATGTTTATGCTTCGTTGAACGATAAGGGCTACAACCCAATTAACCAAATCGTAGGTTACGTATTGAGTGGAGACCCTGCCTACGTTCCTCGTTATAATAATGCACGAAATCAAATCCGTAAGTATGAGCGTGATGAAATCGTTGAGGAATTGGTCCGCTACTACCTAAAAGGACAAGGAGTCGATCTATAACCTATGAGAATTATGGGATTGGACGTCGGTTCAAAAACGGTAGGGGTGGCCATTAGCGATCCGCTTGGTTTTACAGCTCAAGGACTTGAAATCATCCAAATCAATGAGGAGCAAGGCCAATTTGGTTTTGACCGCGTTAAAGAGTTGGTTGATACTTACAAGGTGGAACGATTTGTAGTGGGCTTGCCTAAAAACATGAACAATACAAGTGGACCGCGCGTGGAAGCTAGTCAAGCCTACGGAGCAAAGTTAGAAGAGCTTTTTGATTTACCAGTAGACTATCAAGATGAACGCTTGACAACAGTTGCCGCAGAGCGCATGTTGATTGAGCAAGCAGATATTAGCCGTAACAAGCGTAAGAAAGTCATTGATAAGTTAGCAGCTCAGCTGATTTTACAAAATTATTTAGATAGAAAATTTTAATATAAAGGAGAGGCTATGTCACACGATCATAACCACGACCACGAAGAACGTGAACTAATCACACTAGTAGATGAACAAGGAAACGAAACCTTGTTTGAAATCCTTTTGACGATTGATGGGAAAGAAGAATTTGGTAAAAACTATGTTCTTCTAGTACCAGTTAACGCAGAAGAAGACGAAGACGGACAAGTTGAAATTCAAGCTTACTCATTCATCGAAAACGAAGATGGAACAGAAGGCGAATTGCAACCAATCCCAGAAGACTCAGAAGACGAATGGAACA
>CAUQIK010000075.1:0-3390 GCA_963518035.1 uncultured Streptococcus sp.
GCGCGAAATGATATTCACCTTTTTGCAGACTATCCAGCCCAAGTCTTTAACTGGGCTGTAGGACCGGAGGGAATCACTCTCAAGGAAGGTCGTGAGATTTTCAAGGGACGTACGGTTCTTGGAGGATTCGAAAATGGCAAGACGGGCTTACTGTATACTGGTAGCAAGGATGCCATTCAGGCTGAGGCAAAGAAACTAGTTGCAGAAGCTGGGGAACAGGGCTTGGTACTTGGGGCAGATTGTACCATTCCAAGTGATATCGCAGTTGAACGTATCCAGTGGGTTAGAGAAGCGCTTGAAAACTAAAGGAGAAAAAGATGAGTAAAAAAGCATGGATTATCGGTGGTGTAGCAGTGGTTGCAGTAATTGGGGCAACGATTATCGGGAGAAGTTTAGCTGGTGCTCCAGCCAAGGAGGGAGAAACGGCTTCGTCTGCTGAAGTCATAACCTTGAAGGTTGCCCATACACAAAATTATGTACCTTATGACTTTGTCAATGAAAAAGGGGAATCAGATGGTTATGAAGTAGCTGTTTTGAAGGCTGTTGATGAGAAGTTGGCAAACTATCAATTTGAATATACGGGTACCAGTGATGATGACCTCTTGATTGGTCTGGAATCAGGCAAGTATGACATCGGAACCAAGGGAGCTTGGTACACAGATGAACGAGCTAAAAAGTTTGTCATTCCATCTGAACCAGTGGGAGCGAGCATCATCGGATTTACTGTCAGAAAAGAAGATGAACAGAAATACAAAACCATTGATGACTTTGCTAAGAATAAAGGGAAATTGGTTCCCATCTCTCCACAGAATGCTCAATGGAATGTTATCACCAGCTACAATGAAAAACATCAGGATGCACCGATTGAGCTAACAGAAGCTGAATCCTTTAAAGTGGCAGATGCCTATGCCTGGGTCTTAGAAGGACGTTATGACGCCTTCTTTGATATCAAACTGTCCTTTGAAAAAGCAGTTACCGCAGAAGATGGCCCTTACCACCAATATGCGGATAAACTCAGCTGGTTCCCATACAAGGGCATTCCAACTTATCCCTTGATTCACCGTGATGAAAAGGGTGAGAAATTCGCTAAAGAATATGAAAAAGCAATCAAAGAGTTGAAGGAAGATGGCACGCTTGCTAAGCTATCTCAGCAATACTTTAAAGAAGATGTCTTTAGTTACGTAGACAAAGACTAGACCAGAAATTCCAAGACTAGAAAGGGTTTTGCATGGTTTCTTATGATTTTTCCAAGGTCTTTCAGTTTTTGCCAACCTTATGGCAGGCACTTCCTATGACCTTGTCCATTCTCTTTTTTACCACTCTTCTTGGGTCCCTTTTTGGAGGTCTCTTGGCCTGGGCACAAGTAGGAGAAGACAAGAGTTTTGCAGCGATTTCCAAAGGCTATATCTTTACCCTACGTTGTACACCGCCGATTGTCTTGCTTTTTCTAGTCTTTTATGGCTTGCCAGAATTTCTGAAATGGTGGCTTGGTTTGGACATCAACAACTGGTCTAAAACTATTTTTGTTCTCTTGACGATGATTCTCTTGTTTGCGGCTATTGTTGCCGAGGTTTTCAAGGCGGCCTATCAAGCTATTCCAAAGGGGCAGACAGAGGCCGGGCTTAGTATTGGTTTGACTCCAAGTCAGACTTTTTGGAGAATCATTTTTCCTCAAGCTTTTCAAGTTGCTCTTCCCAATATAACGACCGCTATTCTCAATCTCATGCGGGATGCTGCCTTGGCTTATACGATTGGTTTTGTTGATGTTATGGGGGCAGGCAATCTCTTGATTAGTCGCAATTTAGGGAACTACTCTCTGGAAACCTATACGGCAGTTGCGCTTCTTTACTGGGGGATTGCCTTGGTTATTTCTAGCTTGAGTCGTTTGCTTGAGAAGTCTTTGGAAACAAAAGGGAGGTAAGAAATGGATATAGACTATATTGTAAAGACCTTTCTGGAGACCTTGAAGGGTGTGCCAATCACCTTGATTATCATGATTGTGGCTATGGTCTTAAGCTTTTTACCGGCTCTATTTTTAGCCTTGGGGCAGATTTACAAGGTTCGAGGTGTGAGGAGTTTTTCTCTGGTCTATCTGGCCTTTATCCGAGCGACTCCTCCGATTTTATTGATTCTCTTCTTTTATAGTTTGTTTCCAAGCCTGCTGAATCAATTTCTCAAAAGCATAGGAAGTGACTTTGATATTTTCAAGCTTGATCCTCTCTATTATGCCTTTATCATTTATAGTTTGATGACAGTCGGGAGTTTATCGGAGATTTTGCGTTCAGCCATCTTGACGGTGGACAAGGGACAACTAGAGGCAGCGCATGCGATTGGCTTGACTACGACCCAGGCCTATCTAAGGATTGTTTTTCCTCAAGCCTTGCGCTCAGCCTTGCCTAACTTGGCCAATCTGGTGATCAATATCGTCAAAGGGACCTCCCTGGTCTTTGTTATGACTATCAAGGACATCACCGCTATTGCTCGTGTAGAAGCGTCCTACGGTTACCAGTATTTTGAGTCTTATTTTGTGATCTTTTTGCAGTATATTTTGATCTGTGGTTTGATTCAGTGGGGCTTCTCCCTACTGGAAAAAGGCTATGTGAAAAAAGAAAAAAGTGCAAAAGCATCTAGCGCGCGTTTCGTATAGGAGGACAGGATGTTACAAGTAGAACATATCGCAAAAACATTTGGTGAGAGGCAGGTCTTGGAGGATGTCAATCTTCAGGTTAACCAAGGGGATGTCGTCGTTATTTTAGGACCATCAGGTTCGGGGAAAACGACCTTTCTCCGTTGTCTTAATCACTTAGAAAAAGCTGACAGTGGCCGTTTGACCTTGGCAGGAAAGACCTATGACTTATCCAAATTGAGCAAGAAAGACATTCTAGAAATTCGCCAAAAAACAGCCTTTGTTTTCCAACACTACAATCTCTTTGCAAACAAAACTGCTCTGGAAAATATTCTAGAAGGCCTAATCGTGGCTCGTAAAGTTCCCAAGGAAGAAGCGCTCAAACGTGCAGAATCTGCCTTGGAAAAAGTTGGTTTACTGGCCTACAAAGACTACTACCCTTCACAACTATCTGGAGGGCAACAACAACGAATAGGAATTGCGCGTGCTATTGCCGTCAAACCCGAGGTCATTTTGCTAGATGAACCAACATCAGCACTAGACCCTGAGTTGGTTGGAGATGTTTTGGATGTTCTGAAACAGTTGGCGGGAGAAGGTGTGACCATGGTGGTCGTCACGCATGAGATGGGATTTGCTAGAGATGTTGCCAACCACGTTATTTTTATGGACGGAGGCCGTATCGTAGAGGAGAATAATCCCCACGATTTCTTTAGTCGTCCACAAGAAGAACGAACCAAGCAGTTCCTGGCTCGTATCTTATCAGA
>CAUQIK010000076.1:0-3272 GCA_963518035.1 uncultured Streptococcus sp.
ACTTCAAATTCATAGAGTGCTGTAGACAAATAACGTTCGCCGTTATCTGGTGCTAGAGCAAGGACTTTCTTACCTGTACCTAATTTCTTGGCAACTTCAATTGCTCCGTAGATAGCTGCAGCTGAAGAAATCCCTACAAGGAATCCTTCTTTTCCACCAATCTCACGGCCGAGTGCTAGTGCATCGTCTGATGTTACACGAACGATACCATCATAAGCCTTTGTATCCAGTGTATCAGGAATAAATCCAGCTGAGATACCTTGAATTTTGTGAGGTCCAGGTTTTTCACCAGATAGAATAGCAGATTCGTCTGCCTCTACTGCAAAAACTTGAATGTTTGAATTTGCTGATTTGAGTGCATGAGAAACACCAGAAATCGTTCCACCGGTACCCACTCCAGCAACAAAGGCATCTAGTCCATCTTTACCGAAAGCAGCTAGTATTTCAGCTCCTGTTGTTCTTTCGTGTACTTCTGGATTAGCTGGATTGTCAAATTGAAGAGGAAGGAAACCATCACGTTCAGCAGCGATTTCTTGAGCTTTAGCAATAGCGCCTTTCATTCCCTCACTACCAGGAGTTAGGACGAGTTCAGCACCATAAGCTTGGATAATCTTACGTCGTTCTACACTCATAGTTTCAGGCATAACGATGACGACTTTATACCCTTTAGCAGCACCTACCCATGAAAGTCCAATACCAGTGTTTCCACTTGTTGCTTCAACAATAGTAGAACCAGGTTTCAGAATACCGTCTTGTTCAGCTTTTTCAATCATGCTAAGAGCAATACGGTCTTTTACAGAAGAACCAGGGTTAAATGCTTCAAGTTTTACATAGACATCTGCAGCACCTTCTGGCACAATGTTGTTGAGTTTAACAATCGGAGTTTGACCGATTAGTTCAGTAATGTTGTTATAAATAGACATATGAATACCTCTTTGTATAAGATATTTCTAGTATAACGCTATCTATACCATTTGTAAAATATAGAAATCCTATCGAAGTGATAGGATTTTTTTATATCACAGGTCTAAGCCATTAATTTTCAAGCGATTGTGATAAGCTAATTCTAGTAAATAGGTGTAAAGGAGAACACTATACGTTTTCTTTTTGTTCTAGTAGGTCTTGGCAAGCATCTTTTTATGTTGCTAATTAAAGTAGCGGTGAAAATATCAGTGAAACACTGTATTATCTATTATTTACACTAAGTTTACAGGAACTTCAACTTCTCGTAAACCTTGATCAGTTAAAGTAACTTTTCCATTAAAAAACTCCACAAGTGCAGCTTTAATAGTTTCTTTTTCTTCTTTATCAACATAAATCATCGTATCGACTTGATCTGTAAAATTTGTATCTAGCTCAATGAGGTTATGTTCTTTAAGGAAGTTACTGTACTCTTGGTACTGAGCGTAAGACATTTGAATAGCAATGCCAGCCTGTTCTTTTATTTCAATGATGCCAATTTCTTTGACAGCTAAGGCAACACTGCCAGCGTAAGCACGAATCAATCCTCCAGCGCCTAGTTTAATGCCACCAAAGTAGCGTGTCACGACCACACAGACATTGGTGAGATTGTGATTTTCTAGTACCCCAAGCATGGGAACGCCAGCAGTCCCACTAGGCTCACCATCATCACTTGTACGTTTGATTTCACTACGTTCCCCAATAATGAAGGCAGAGCAGTTATGAGTAGCTTTGTAGTGCTCTTTCTTGATGGCAGTAATGAAGTTACGAGCCTCTTCTTCGCTATAAACACGCTTGGCATGACAGATAAAGCGGGATTTTTTGATTTCTTCTTGGACTTGACCGTCCTCTTTAATTGTTCTAAATTCCATGATTTAATTGTACTAAAAAATCATCTAAAGCGCTAGGTTTTTACGAATAAAGAAGTATGAAAGTAAATCCAAATTATCTCGGTCGTTTGTTTACGGAGAATGAATTAACTGAAGAAGACCGTCAGTTGGCAGAGAAACTTCCAGCAATGAGAAAGGAGAAGGGAAAATTTTTCTGTCAACGTTGTAATAGTACTATTCTAGAAGAATGGTATTTACCTATCGGTGCTTACTATTGTCGGGAGTGCTTAATTATGAAGCGAGTTAGGAGTGATCAATCTTTATACTATTTCCCACAGGAGGATTTTCCGAAGCAAGATGTTCTTAAATGGCGTGGTCAATTAACTCCTTTTCAAGAGAAGGTGTCAGAGGGACTGATTCGAGCAGTAGACAAGCAGGAGCCAACCTTGGTTCACGCTGTAACAGGAGCTGGAAAGACAGAAATGATTTATCAAGTAGTAGCTAAAGTGATCAATGCGGGTGGTGCAGTGTGTTTGGCCAGTCCTCGCATAGATGTTTGTTTGGAGCTGTATAAACGCCTGCAAGATGATTTTGCTTGCGAGATATCTTTACTACACGGAGAATCAGAGACGTATTTTCGAACACCACTAGTTGTTGCGACGACCCATCAGTTATTGAAGTTTTATAAAGCTTTTGATTTGCTGATAGTGGATGAAGTAGATGCCTTTCCTTATGTTGACAATCCCACGCTTTACCATGCTGTCAAGAATAGTGTAAAGGAGAATGGGCTGAGAATCTTTTTAACAGCGACTTCGACAGATGAGTTAGATAGGAAGGTTCGTTTAGGAGAATTAAAAAGACTGAGCTTACCTAGACGATTCCATGGGAATCCTTTGATTATTCCTAAACCCGTCTGGTTATCAGATTTTAATCACTGTTTAGAGAAAAGTCGGTTATCACCAAAGCTAAAGTTTTATATTGAAAAGCAGAGAAAGACAGGTTATCCGTTACTTATTTTTGCTTCAGAGATTAAGAAAGGGGAGCAATTAAAAGAAGTCTTACAGAAGGAATTTCCGCATGAGAAAATTGGTTTTGTATCTTCTGTAACAGAGGATAGATTAGAGCAGGTACAAGCATTTCGAGATGGAGAACTGACAATACTTATCAGTACGACGATATTGGAGCGTGGAGTTACCTTTCCTTGCGTGGATGTTTTCGTAGTAGAGGCCAATCATCGTCTGTTTACCAAGTCTAGTTTAATACAGATTGGAGGACGTGTCGGTCGGAGTATGGACAGACCGACAGGAGATTTGCTTTTTTTCCATGATGGGTTAAACACTTCAATAAAAAAGGCAATTAAGGAAATTCAGCAGATGAATAAGGAGGCGGGGCTGTGAAGTGCTTGTTATGTGGGCAGATTATAAAGACTGTTTTAACTTTTAGTAGTCTCTTACTTCTGAAGAATGATGACTCTTGTCTTTG
>CAUQIK010000077.1:0-3250 GCA_963518035.1 uncultured Streptococcus sp.
ACGGGTTGGATATGGGAAAACTGTTTTTTTAGATGATTATATTCCTCTTTTTTCAGAAGTGTTTTCAATTCTATTTCTAAATGTTTCATTTTTTCAACCTTTTCTATATCTTTGAAAGCGATTTATGGTATAATGGACAATGTATTTATTGTATACGAATGTACTGAAAAAATCAAAGATTTTCGACAGAGCAATCAAACATTACAAGGGAGAAAGTATGACCATAGAATGGGAAGAATTTTTAGATCCTTACATTCAGGCTGTTGGTGAATTGAAGATTAAACTTCGGGGAATTCGCAAACAGTATCGTAAGCAAAACAAGCATTCTCCGATTGAGTTTGTAACGGGTCGTGTCAAACCGATTGAAAGTATCAAAGAAAAAATGGCTCGTCGAGGAATTACATATGCAAGTCTGGAACATGATCTGCAAGACATTGCTGGTTTACGTGTCATGGTTCAGTTCGTTGATGACGTTAAAGAAGTAGTTGAGATTCTACGTAAACGCCAAGATATGAGAGTCATTCAGGAACGAGACTATATCACTCATCGTAAGGCTTCAGGTTATCGTTCTTATCACGTGGTTGTCGAATACACGGTTGATACGATAAACGGAGCGAAGACGATTTTGGCGGAAATTCAAATACGTACTTTGGCCATGAATTTCTGGGCTACGATTGAACACTCGCTCAATTATAAATATCAGGGCGATTTTCCAGAAGAAATCAGGAAAAGACTGGAAATCACGGCCAAAATAGCCTATCAACTGGATGAAGAAATGGGTAAGATTCGTGATGATATCCAGGAAGCGCAGGCTCTCTTTGATCCATTGAGCAGAAAATTAAACGATGGTGTAGGAAATAGTGACGATACAGATGAAGAATACAGGTAAACGAGTTGACCTCATAGCAAATAGAAAGCCACAAAGTCAGAAGGTCTTGCATGAGCTGAGAGAAAAACTCAAGAAACAACATTTTATACTGAACGATACCAATCCCGACATCGTCATTTCGATTGGTGGCGATGGAATGCTTTTGTCTGCCTTTCACAAGTATGAGAATCAGTTAGACAAGGTTCGATTTGTAGGTGTTCATACAGGGCATTTGGGATTTTACACAGATTATCGTGATTTTGAGCTGGATCAGTTGATGACCAATCTTTTACTAGATACTGGTGCCAAAGTTTCCTATCCAGTCTTGAATGTCAAGGTAACGCTTGAAAATGGAGAAGTGAAAATCTTCCGTGCTTTAAATGAAGCCAGTATCCGTCGATCAGATCGGACCATGGTTGCGGATATCATCATTAACCATGTTCCGTTTGAGAGATTTCGTGGAGATGGAGTGACTGTTTCAACGCCGACGGGAAGTACTGCCTACAACAAGTCCTTGGGTGGAGCTGTCTTGCATCCCACCATTGAAGCCTTACAGTTGACGGAAATAGCAAGTCTTAACAACCGAGTCTATCGCACTCTGGGATCATCAATCATTATTCCCAAAAAAGATAAGATTGAACTTTTGCCGACACGCAATGATTACCACACGATATCAGTCGATAACAGCGTCTATTCCTTCCGTAATATCGAACGGATTGAGTACCAAATCGACCATCATAAGATTCACTTCCTAGCGACTCCAAGTCACACTAGTTTCTGGAATCGTGTCAAAGATGCCTTCATCGGCGAGGTGGATGAATGAGGTTCGAATTTACCGCAGATGAGCACGTCAAAGTCAAAACTTTCCTCAAGAAACACGAGGTTTCTAAGGGACTTTTGGCTAAGATTAAGTTTCGAGGCGGGGCTATTCTAGTCAATGGCCAACCTCAAAATGCGACTTATCTCTTAGATGTTGGAGACAGGGTAACTATTGATATTCCAGCAGAGGAAGGATTTGAGAGCCTTGAAGCTATTGATCGACCACTCGATATCTTGTATGAGGATGACCATTTTCTGGTTTTAAATAAGCCTTATGGAGTAGCTTCCATCCCCAGTGTTAATCATTCCAATACCATTGCTAATTTTATCAAGGGTTACTATGTCAAGCAAAACTATGAAAACCAGCAAGTTCATATCGTGACTAGGCTTGATAGAGATACATCTGGTTTGATGCTCTTTGCCAAGCACGGCTACGCTCATGCACGTTTAGACAAGCAGTTGCAACGAAAGTCTATCGAAAAACGTTACTTTGCTTTAGTTAAAGGAGCTGGTGTCTTGGAGCCTGAAGGGGAGATTATCGCCCCGATTGCGCGTGATGAAGATTCCATTATCACAAGACGGGTTGCCAAAGGTGGGAAATACGCCCATACATCTTACAAAGTTGTATCGTCTTATGGAAATATTCACCTAGTCGATATTCGCCTGCATACTGGGCGAACCCACCAAATCCGAGTGCATTTTTCTCATATTGGCTTTCCTCTTTTAGGAGACGATCTCTATGGAGGCAGCCTAGACGACGGTATTCAGCGCCAGGCCTTGCATTGTCATTATTTATCTTTTTATCATCCCTTTCTAGAGCAAGATTTGCAGCTAGAAAGCCCCTTACCGGATGATTTCAGCAATCTTATTACTCAGTTATCAACTAATACTCTTTAAACACTATTTGGAGTATAATTTATTTTCTTAAAGGAGAAAACTCATGGAAGTTTTTGAAAGTCTCAAAGCCAACCTGGTTGGTAAAAATGCTCGTATCGTTCTCCCTGAAGGGGAAGAGCCTCGTATTCTTCAAGCGACAAAACGCTTGGTAAAAGAAACAGAAGTAATCCCTGTTTTGCTTGGAAATCCTGAAAAAGTTAAAATTTATCTTGAAATTGAAGGAATCATGGATGGTTATGAAGTCATTGACCCTCAACACTATCCTCGATTTGAAGAAATGGTTGCTGCTTTAGTAGAGCGTCGTAAGGGCAAAATGACTGAAGAAGAAGCGCGCAAAGTTTTGGTTGAAGACGTCAATTACTTTGGTGTTATGTTGGTATACTTGGGCTTGGTTGACGGTATGGTATCTGGTGCGATTCACTCAACTGCCTCAACAGTTCGCCCAGCCCTTCAAATCATTAAAACTCGTCCAAATGTAACTCGTACTTCAGGTGCCTTCCTCATGGTACGTGGTACGGAACGTTACCTATTTGGTGACTGTGCCATTAACATCAATCCAGATGCAGAAGCCTTGGCTGAAATTGCGATCAACTCAGCAATCACAGCTAAGATGTTTGGTATTGAACCTAAAATTGCTATGCTAAGCTATTCTACTAAAGGTTCAGG
>CAUQIK010000078.1:0-3075 GCA_963518035.1 uncultured Streptococcus sp.
GGCCCAATGGCTTGGACAGCACCTCCCCAGTTCTGAGTCAAAGGATCTATCTGAAAAGTATAGACGAAGTTATAGTTTGCTCCACCTCTCAGATTCGTAGGTTCTATCTTTAAATCCAAATCCCCATTATTCTTTTCTTGACTGAACTTTACACCACCGACTGGAGAAGGAGTTAATTTAATCGCCTTACCATTTTGGAAATGAATTTTAATATACCCACCAGAATAGTCTGCTTCGTGTCCAGTAATACTAAAGGTCAAGGATTCACGGACACTATCTACCGCATGGATATCCTTGATTGGCGAATGAGTTTTAAATTCTGCATTGACTTCATCTAGCGATCTCTTGCGCCTAGAAGAAGTTTTCCCGCTAGAGCCACTTTCTTCCTTGCTTTTCTGCTCAGTTTGAGTTGATTCTAGAGATTGCTTTTTCCCCCTCATCTAAAGAAGGCTGACTCGCTTCCTTCGTATTGTCAACTTGAGAAACTGGTTGGCTCTGAGCGACTGGTGCAGATACTTCTGTTTTGGACGGTTCAGCTTTATCCTCCAGCTCCTTAACCGCTTCGTTCTGTGTTACCACTTTTTGAGGCTCAGAAATGACTTCCTGTCCATTCTCAGCAGTTTTTTCCTTCTGTTGAATTTCCGCCTGCGTTTGTTGTTCCTTATTGTTGACTTGAGCTTCATCTGCTTGCACTGGTGAAGTAGCCATCACCATAAAGGTTCCTAGCAATACCGAACAGGTCCCAACACTTAACTTTCTAATCGAAAAGCGGGAAAAAGATTGATTAAAAAATTTTTTCTTCATCATTTCTCCTTTATATTCATACTTAATCTAACATAACAGCTTTATCATTATAACTTATAGTAAATAGAATTTCCAATAGAATGTTCATTTCTACAGAAATTTCTTTATAACTCCATTTGCATAAAAAAGGAAGCTGTAAAACCAGCTTCCTTCTGTTATTTTCATTCAATTTTCACGATTATTCCACACTGAAAAGATATGGATATACGGGTTGTTGACCTTGGTGAATCTCTACTTCAACATCTTCAAATTCTTCTGCGATTTCTTGGGCAATTTCATTGGCAAGTTCTTCGCTTCCGTCTTCACCGACATAGAAAGTCACGATTTCACTGTCTTCGTCCAACATATGTTTCAAAGTTTCAGTCAGGGTTTGGTGCATGTCAGGATTTGACACGAGGATTTTCCCATCTACCATACCAAGATTGTCATTTTCATGAATTGCTAATCCATCGATAGTTGTATCACGAACGGCTGTTGTTACACTACCGCTGATGACATCACCAAGCGCTGCAGTCATACGTTCTTTGTTTTCTTCGATTGATTTGCTTGGATCAAAGGCAAGAAGACTCGTCAAACCTTGAGGAATTGTACGTGCTTCTACAACAACAGCAGGTTGTTCAAGCACTTCAGCCGCAGACTGAGCTGCCATAAAGATATTTTTGTTGTTTGGCAAGAAGATGATGTTGCGAGCATTGACCTGTTCAACAGCCTTGATAAAGTCTTCTGTTGAAGGGTTCATCGTCTGACCACCTTCGATAACATAATCCACACCTTGAGCACGGAAGATATCTGCTAAACCTTGACCAGCTACTACTGCGATAAGGGCATACTCTTTTGTTTCAGCAGGCTTGTTTCCTTGAGTCGCTTCTTTTTCAACTTGCGCCTCGTGTTGGTTACGCATGTTGTCCACTTTTACCTTGATCAAGCTACCATATTTGAGACCTTCTTGCATGACAAGACCTGGATCTTCTGTATGGACGTGAACTTTGACGATCTCATCATCGTTGACAACAAGGAGTGAGTCACCTAAGTCATTCAAGTAGTTACGGAATTCATCGTAGTCAAAGTCCTTAGAATAAGTTGGACCTTGTTTGAGAGCTACCATGATCTCCGTACAGTAACCGAAGGTAATATCCTCAGTTGCCACATGCCCTGCTACAGACTTGTGGTGCTCCGCATTGATCATTTCACTCATGTTGGCAGGAGTCGCTACAAAGTCTTCAGAAGCACTGTATTCACCAGTAAGAGCTGAGAGGAATCCTTCATAGATGAAGACCAAACCTTGACCACCTGAGTCTACCACACCAACTTCCTTAAGGACTGGAAGCATTTCTGGTGTCTTAGCAAGGGCTGCTTTAGCTCCTTCCAAGGCTGCACGCATGACCTCAACAGCATCATCTGTTTGCTCAGCTTTTTTCTTGGCACCAATGGCTGCACCACGAGAAACAGTCAAAATAGTTCCTTCGACTGGTTTCATAACCGCTTTATAAGCTACTTCGACACCGGATTGGAAGGCAAGAGCCAAGTCTTGACCTGTTAATTCATCTTTTTCCTTGATAGCCTGAGAGAAGCCACGGAAGAGCTGAGAAGTGATAACCCCTGAGTTCCCACGCGCACCCATCAAGAGCCCTTTGGCAAGAATGCTCGCTACTTCTCCAACTGTAGAAGCAGGCTTGTCTGCTACTTCTTTCGCACCATTTTCAATGGTCATTCCCATGTTTGTCCCAGTATCTCCATCTGGAACTGGAAAGACGTTCAATGAATTGACATATTCTGCTTGCTTATTCAAACGAGTTGATGCAGCCTGCACCATCTCTTGGAATAAACTGGTAGTAATTTTTGACACGATTATTCTCCTACAACTTTGATATTTTGAATGTAGACATTCACAGTCTGAGCAGTAATTCCTAGTTGATTTTCTAAACTAAAACGAACACGCTCTTGAATGTTTTTTGACACTTCGCTTATCTTTACTCCGTAGCTCAATACGGTATAAACATCAACTGCAATGCTACCATCTTCGTCTGCTTTTATAACAACACCCTTAGAATAATTTTCCTTACCAAGAAGGGCTTGGAAA
The DNA here is from genome assembly GCA_963518035.1 of uncultured Streptococcus sp. Taxonomy (GTDB): domain Bacteria; phylum Bacillota; class Bacilli; order Lactobacillales; family Streptococcaceae; genus Streptococcus. Next base: position 2,885 of record CAUQIK010000078.1, read on the forward strand.
TTGTCTTTGAGGGCATTTTTACTAGCCATACCGACCACACCAAAAATCTCAGTTGCGGCACCACCTACTACGGTTGCAATCACTTCATCAGTCAGTTCGATTTGACCATCTTTTGTATTAATTTTTACAGTCATTTTTTTTACCTCAACTAGTTGATACTCTATTTTATCATATTTCAGCCCAAGTGTAAA
>CAUQIK010000079.1:0-3064 GCA_963518035.1 uncultured Streptococcus sp.
GTCTTGTCTGATGCTATTGCAGATGGAGCTAATGTAAAAGGTTACTTCATTTGGTCATTGATGGATGTCTTCTCATGGTCAAACGGTTATGAAAAACGTTACGGTCTCTTCTATGTAGACTTTGAAACTCAAGAACGTTATCCTAAGAAATCAGCTCACTGGTACAAGAAAGTAGCGGAAAGTCAAGTGATTGAGTAGTAGAATTACTAATTAGATATAGAATTTTAGTGAGGCAAAAGATGTTCAAAGATTTTATCCAATCTATTTATGAAAAAGTTTATATTATAAATTTCGAAAAATGTTCTCAAATACCGTGTTTGACGAATGAGGAGCTGAAAGAACTTGGGAAATGGTATGTCTCTACCGGTAAAGAATGGATTTGCCATTCAGACTATGAGCTAGAAGAATTTAAAAATATCTTTTTAAATATTATCAGTCCTGAAGAACGGGATAATATCTCCTTTTATTCAGATTTTATGCCGTTTCAACAATCATAAAGAATCTAGGAAACTTTTTGTAAAAATCTTCATCAAAAAATGCGTCATATCAAGATTCTTATTTTCTTGATATGACGCATTTTTTTTTTATCAATCCTCAGTTTTATGGTTTAGAAAGAATAATTTTTGTTTGTTTTGAAAGTTGTTCAAACGTTTCTTTGCTCAGTTTAGAGTCTGAAACGATGGTATCAATATCAGAGATATTGTAGAAGGTATAAAAATCAAATTTATTGAACTTACTATTGTCAGCTAGTAAGTATTTTTTATTGGAATTGTTGAGGGCGATGCGTTGGGATTCACCTTCCTCTTCACTAAAGGTCGCAATCGCATTGTCCTTAATACCATTACAGCTAACGAAAGCTTTAGAAAATTGAAGATTGGCTAAGTTTTGCAAGGTTAGTGTTCCCACAAAGGCTCCGGTGATGGAGCGGTAGTTTCCACCGATTAAAATCAAATCTGTTAGTTTTCGTTCGTTTAAGATGAGAAAGACTGGTAAACTGTTTGTTACAACACGAATATTATCAATTGGAAGTTCACGGGCAAAAGATTCTAAGGTCGTACCAGGGCCGATAAAAATAGTTTCACCCTCATCAATTAAATGGCCTGCAAAACGGCTGATTTCTTGTTTTTCTGCAATCTGTAAGCTTTGTTTTTCAGTATTGGAACGTTCATTATTTAAAATAGAACCTGTGCGAATTTTTTCAGCTCCACCGTGCACCCGAACAAGTAAATCCTTGTCTGCTAACTCTTGCAAGTAGCGTCTAGCAGTCATATCGGACACATCCAAGCGAGTCATTATTTCTTTGACAGTAATAGTTCCCTTTGTATTTACCGTTTCTAGAATATTATCTAGTTTTTCCTGCTTTAACATTGTTATCACCTCTATTTCTATTACTATTTTATCATAAAGTATTCAATCAATCAATTTAAAAAACAAAAGAAAACAAAAACAAAAATATCATGGTTGTTTTAAACAAACCATGATATTTGTTATTGCTTATAAAATAGATAACATTAGTCCAAACCGTAGTTGTAGTCATCGTCTTGCATGGCTTCAACTTCACCAAGGAGGTAACCATTTCCGACTTGAGAGAAGAAGTCGTGGTTGGATGTTCCTGTTGAAATACCGTTCATAACGATTGGGTTGACATCATCAGCTGAATCTGGGAAGAGTGGATCTTGTCCCAGGTTCATGAGTGCCTTGTTAGCATTGTAGCGAAGGAAGGTTTTGACTTCTTCCGTCCAACCAACACCATCATAGAGGCTTTCTGTGTAGCCTTCTTCATTTTCATAAAGAGTGTAGAGCAGGTCGTACATCCATTCTTTGAGTTTTTCTTGCTCTTCTTCAGGTAATTCATTGAAACCAAGTTGGAATTTGTAACCAATGTAGGTTCCGTGAACAGACTCATCACGAATAATCAGTTTGATGATTTCCGCAACGTTGGCTAGCTTGTTGTTACCGAGATAGTAGAGGGGAGTGAAGAAACCAGAGTAGAAGAGGAAGGTTTCGAGGAAGACACTGGCAACTTTCTTTTCAAGTGGGCTACCGTTTAGGTAGATTTCGTTGACAATCTCAGCCTTCTTTTGTAGGTAAGGATTGGTATTGGTCCATTCGAAAATTTCTTCAATCTCAGCCTTAGTATTCAAGGTAGAAAAGATTGATGAGTAAGATTTAGCGTGGACAGATTCCATAAATTGGATGTTATTGAAAACAGCTTCCTCATGGGGTGTACGGATGTCTGCGCGAAGGGCTTGAACCCCAGTTTCAGATTGCATAGTATCGAGAAGGGTTAAACCACCAAAGACTTTTCCAACCAAGTCTTTTTCTACATTTGATAGCTTTCTCCAGTCATCCAAGTCATTTGACAAAGGAATACGTGTATCGAGCCAGAATTGCTCCGTCAGTTTTTCCCAAGTTGATTTGTCGATGACATCTTCGATGGCATTCCAGTTAATGGCTTTGTAGTAAGTTTCCATTTGAAATCTCTTTCTGTGTTTAGTATTGCGAACTCACAATTATCTCTATTTTATCATAATTTTAGAGGAGTTTCGCACAAAAAGTCGGAAGCCCGACTTTTTTGTTATTTCATAGTATAGATGCTTATTCCTGTTTAGTTGAGCAGGGTGAATGAATCACTTATCTGAGAAAATGTAGTTTCCTCAAGCAAAGATTAAATCACACAGCTTTCACATTGGTTGGCACCGACTTCTCCACCATCATCTGTAAAGGTACGGACGTAGTAGATAGACTTGATACCCTTGTTAAAGGCATAGTTACGAAGGATAGACAAGTCACGTGTCGTTTGTTTGTTTTCTTTCTTCCATTCGTAAAGACCTTTTGGAATGTCACTACGCATGAAGAGGGTGAGTGAAAGTCCTTGGTCCACGTGCTCAGTTGCAGCAGCATAGACATCAATCACCTTACGCATATCCATGTCGTAGGCAGAAGTGTAGTAAGGAATGGTTTCTGTTGACAAGCCAGCAGCAGGATAGTAGATTTTACCGATTTTCTTTTCTTGACGTTCTTCGATACGTTGCGTAATCGGGTGGATAGAAGCAGAAACGTC
>CAUQIK010000080.1:0-3042 GCA_963518035.1 uncultured Streptococcus sp.
CATATATACGGTAAGGCAACGCTGACGTGGTTTGAAGAGATTTTCGAAGAGTATTAACTGAAAAGCATTACTAGGAATATCATTGAATGTGGTTAGCTAAATCTTCCTGAGCTTTTTTATTTGACTCAGCTTTTTCTTTTAGCCATTTTTCATAAAGTTCTTGGTACTGTTTAGCAGTTACTGGCTCTTTTTGCAATTCAACATATTTGTAGTTGTCCGCATTTCCCTTATGACCAACGAATGAGAATGGGCCTGTAAACGGTACAGTCTTACGGAAGATTGGGTTAGCTCCACCACTTTGAACTGGTAGGAAGAGGGCACTATCTGTCAACCAAGCTTGGGCTTCAGCATATTTTTCATAGCGGGCTTGAGTATCTGTTATTTCCGCATCAGCCTGATCCAAGAGTTTCTTATAGTCAGAAAGACCAATCTTGTCCTTAACTTCCTTGTCTTTTCCTTCAGACAAGCCCATGTTTTTCAACTGAGAACCTGTCTCTGGATCAAGAATAGCTAGGTAAGTCTTAGGATCTGAGTAATCTCCACCCCATCCCGAGATGTCGATATCGTAGTCTTTTTGTTCTGCTGTATCTGCAAAGTAGGTTGCCTGGTCTTTTTCATCTGGAGAAAGTTGGATAACATCGATAACTACATTCTCCTTACCAAGAGTTTCTTCCACTGTTTGTTTGAACGATCCAGCCTGTTGCACATCCAACTTAGCAGTCTGGTCAACTGGCATATCCAAATGAATTGGGAAAGTTACTCCCTGTGCTTGCAGACTTTCTTTGGCCTTAGCAAACTTCTCTTTGGCCTTTTCAGGATTCAAGAAGGCTTGCTTACCATCGTTTAGGTTAATATTTGCCCAATCTTTACCGTAGTTGACAATTTTCTCATTGACAATGTCACCAAAGTTCTTATCGCCAACTTGAACAAAGTTACTTGGTGTAATCGTATTACGCAAGATACGGTCTGCTCCATCTTCACCATTTGTCTGCGCTGCATAGGCATGACGATCAAAGGCAAAGTTGATAGCCTGACGGAAATCTTTATTTTGCATAGCTGCGCGTGAATCTGTCTTTTCCTTATCAGACTGTTTCATAGTCTGCTTGTAGCTTTGACGATTTACGTTGAAAAGATAGTAGAAGGTAACTGAGTTTTGCGGTGTATAGGTAATCTTGTCCTCATTTCCCTTCTTGAGTTCAGCAAAGACTGAACTTGTTGGGAAGATACGACCATCTGTATAGTTACCATCCAAGAAACCTCTAGCAATGCTGTCTTGGTCAGAACCGTCAAAGAAAGAGAGCTTCACTTTCTCAATTTTGACATTATCCTTATCCCAATAGTTAGGATTTTTATCAAATTCAATCAAAGATTTTGATGTGAAGGATTTAAACAAGTAAGGACCATTTGACAAGATACTTGATGGCGTCACACTTCCAAAGTCATCTCCCTTAGACTTCAAGAAAGCTTCATTTACAGGACTAAGGATACTTGCTGTTGTTTTAGAGTTCCAATAAGTCTCAGGTTGGTTGAGAGTGTATTGTAGCGTGTAATCATCCACTGCCTTAACACCAACAGTTGCAAAATCAGATGATTTCCCTTCAACATAGTCTGCTAGTCCCTTGATAGAGTCTTGTACCAAGTACAAGTTTTCAGCCTTTTTATCAGCCGCATACTTGAGACCAGTCACAAAGTCATGAGCTGTTACGTCCGCATACTCTTCTCCTTCAGAAGTGTACCATTTAGCTCCCTGACGGATCTTATAAGTGTAAGTCAAGCCATCTTTTGACACCGTCCATGACTCAGCCATAGATGGGATGAGATTGCCATACTGGTCATTTTCCAACAAACCATCAATCAAGTTGGTTGTGATACTAGATGTAGAGTCTCGGGTAGAAGTAATATAATCCAAGGTATCTGGGTTACTGACAAAGATATAAGAGTAAGTCTTGTCTGCATTACTTGATTGAGATGACCCACACGCTGCTAGAGCTAGACCTGCTGTCAAAGCCATAGCTCCAAAAAGCATAACTTTTGATTTCTTCATGATTATTCTCCATTTTTTACAGTATGTGAAATATTATACACTATTTGGGCAAAAATATAAAGCCTTTTTGAACTTTTTTACAAAAATAAAAATCAGTAGACTCGAGTTCCTACTGATTTTTGTTATGGTTCGTTTGGATTATGCAGCCAAAACTTTGCGTCCTTTACGACGACGAGCTGCCAATACGCGACGACCGTTTTTAGTTGACATACGGTTACGGAATCCGTGTTTGCGCGCACGACGAAGTTTACTTGGTTGATAAGTACGTTTCACGATGAATACCTCCTCATAGATTTTGTATTCGTTTAGCCGGCTATAAAGTGATCAGTTACTAAACATACTTTACTATTCTATCTGATTCTTTCACTTTTGTCAATAGCTCTAGGCAAATGTTTCCAGCTTTTTCGAATGTAAGCCCTATCTGCGATACTGTTTCAAGAAACGAGTCATCTTTTCTTGGATTTGGGCCAGTTCATCGACACGAGGAAGGTAAACGATACGGAAATGGTCTGGTTCCTGCCAGTTGAAGCCTCGACCATGAACCAAGAGAACCTTTTCCTGCTTCAAGAAATCAAGGACAAACTGTTCATCATCATCGATACGGTACATATTGCGGTCGATTTTCGGGAAGATATAGAGTCCAGCCTTGGGTTTAACCGCAGACAAACCTGGGATATCTTGAATGGCATTGTAGATGAAGTTTCTTTGCTCGTAAATTCGTCCACCAGGAAGAAGCAATTCATCAACTGATTGGTGACCACCCAAGGAAGTTTGTACGACTTGTTGGGCCAAAACGTTAGAGCAAAGGCGCATATTGGATAGCATATTGAGCCCTTCGATATAGCCTTTAACGTGTGTCTTAGGTCCAGACAAGACCATCCAACCCACACGGAAACCAGCAATACGGTGGGATTTTGATAGACCATTCATGCTGACACAGAAGACATCTGGTGCCAAGCTCGCCACAGGCGTATGCACATGTCCATCCATTACCATGC
>CAUQIK010000081.1:0-3025 GCA_963518035.1 uncultured Streptococcus sp.
AATTCATGATAAACGAGATAGATTGAGTTTTCACCATGTCCAAGCAAGACGATACGCTCGGGATTGAAGCGGCTAACCTGACGACAAATCTCCGAACCAATCGAACCACCGGCTCCTGTCACCAGGATGGTCTTGCCTGTAATCTCAGTACCTAGACGCGATTCGTCAAGACGAATTTCTTGACGGCCCAAAAGGTCTGTGATATCAATTTTCTGGAAGCCACTGCCTGATTGATGGAGTCCTTGAACGACTGTCTCAACCTTAGGCATCTTGTAACATTTGACGCCTAGCTTATTACACATCTGCAAGATGCGTTCGTACTCTGATGGGTCAAGCGAAGGGATCGCTACGATAACACGCTCGATTTGGTGACGTTTAGCTAATTCAGGCAGATTATCATAAGAGCCCAAAACTGGGATTCCACCTAGTTTTTGTCCCTTTTTCTTTTCATCGTTATCCAAAATCCCCACTAGCTCAAGGTCGCTAGTTGGGTGTTGGTAGCTGTTCATAAAGAGGGCACCACCATCACCAGCACCAATCAAGAAGGTCCGACGGTGTTCTCCATCTCCACTACCTTTTTTACGTTTAGAATAAATCAACTGCCAAGTGATACGAGGAAGCAAGATAAGGAAGGTACTCAACAAAATGAAGAGTACGATGAAACGGATAGAAAACAATGGAAGGAAGGCATAGCAGATTCCATAAGAAAGAACACTGCTGAGCATCACTCCGAAAAAGATTTTCATGAAATCCGTAATCTTACTGTAGCGACTAATACTAGCATTTAGCCCCCAAAATGCAATCATGATTTGATAAAGGAGGAAGGCTAAAAGAGTGTAGATTACATAATCCACAGGCGCAGGATTTATTAGGCCATAAAACAAGATATAAGATACGATGATGGAAACCACCATACTCAGAATATCGAATATCCCCCAAAACACTTGTTTTTGCTGTTTATTTAAAATTTCAACCAGATCAATCACATAATCTGTTAGTTTTTTATTCATAGGAATTTACTCCCCCTTAAAAGAGTCAGATGATACTGTTGTTATGATAACCTGAATCATTCAGTCTATCGGGGCTTACTTTCTCTTTCTTAAAAGTTTGACGAAGATAAACTGACGTACAAAGCCTGGACAAAGTGCAACAATTGCCTGAATGGCTACACTTTTAGCATATTCCATGTAAGAAATTTGCCCTCGCTCAAGCATCCTTTGGCGAGCCTGACGATAGAGTTTAAGGTAACGCGAGCCACCCCGACGCTCAAACATCCCTGCACCGACACGAACCTTACACAAGATTTGATCTAGGTTCCCAGTCTTGGCACCTGCAGCAATCATATTGAGCCAAAGGAGGTCATCCTCCATGTAAAGGCCATCTTCGTAGTTGCCCGCCTTGAGGACCATGTCCTTTTTGAACATAACTGTCATATGGTTAAAGGCGCTTCTCATTCTCTGATAAGCCACAATGTCTGCATGCTGAGTTGGAACACGACGATAAGACACAATCTCATCTGGATTGTCAATGAACTCTGCGATATGCCCACCTAAGAGATCAAGATCTTCTTTCTCCATTAGCTGAAGCTGTTTCTCAAAACGATCCGGAACGGCTAAATCATCCGTATCCATGCGGGCAATAATGTCATACTGGCACTGTAAAACACCGTATCGAAGAGCCAAGCCTAAACCTTGGTTTTGTTCTAAGGGGCACCGTTTTACTGGAATGTCTGACTGAGCTTCCACTTCATCTAGCACCTGATAGAGTTCGGGTGTGAGCGGCCCGTCCTCAACAAGAACAAGTTCACTCGGTTTCAAGGTCTGGTTTTGAACACTTTTGATAGCATCTCTTAAAAACGTCGGATTTTCCTTTACATAGACCGACATCAAGACGCTGATTTTTTGCTTTTCAGGCACAGTTTTTCTCCAATGTATAGATTTCCTTCCACTATTTTATCACAAAATTTCCTAGTTTCCTATTTTTATATCAAATCAAGGAAAATTCTAGTAAAGAAATCCGTCCCTTTTCACTTTATTTTCACTTCCATTGATTGAACTGTCTTGGCTGTCATTACTTGACATTATAAGGAAAAAACCTTAAAATAAGCTGTTATTAAAATCATCTTATCGAGGTTTTTATGAAAAAACAATCGCTCTTTTTTGTTCTAGGAATTGTCTTAATCGGGACCGTTTTACGTTCTCCCTTTACTGCTCTACCAACTATTTTAGGAGATATCGCTCAAGGACTAGGAGTGGAAGTCAGCTCTCTTGGGATTTTAACCAGTCTACCTCTCTTGATGTTTGCTCTTTTCTCTGCTTTTGCAAGCCGCTTGGCACAAAAAATCGGGTTGGAACATCTCTTTACTTACTGTCTCCTCCTCTTAACTGTTGGCTCTGTCATTCGGATTTTCAATCTTCCTCTTCTTTATCTAGGAACTCTGATCATCGGAGCAAGCATTGCGATCTTCAATGTACTGCTCCCAAGTATGATCCAGGCAAATCAGCCTCAAAAGATTAGTTTCCTAACAACTCTCTATGTCACTGCCATGGGAATTTCGACAGCCATCGCTTCTTATCTTTCGGTCCCTATCACCCAAGCTAGTTCTTGGAAGGGACTCATCCTCGTTCTCAGCTTTCTCTGTCTGGTCACTCTGCTAGTCTGGTTGCCAAATCATCGCCACAACCACCACCTAGAAAGCCAAAAAGAAAAGCAAGTCAAAGAGAATATTCTAAAAAGTAAAGATGTCTGGGCTATCATTATCTTTGGGGGGCTTCAGTCCTTGTTCTTTTATACAAGTATGACTTGGTTGCCAACTATGGCTGTTAGTGCTGGTATTTCTAATAGCGATGCGGCTCTCCTCGCTTCTATTTTCTCACTGATCAGCATTCCTTTTTCAATGACTGTTCCAAGTCTGACCACTCGTCTGTCAGATGGTCATCGTCGAATCATGCTGGCAACTATCTCTATCGCTGGTATGATGGGAATTGCCATGCTCTTGTATCCAGCCAATAATTTCCTCTACTGG
>CAUQIK010000082.1:0-3022 GCA_963518035.1 uncultured Streptococcus sp.
GTCATTGCCTCAGTAAGGATTCCTCCAATTTTATGATTGTTTAGGTAGATATCATTGACCCATTTTATGTCGACATCTATTAAAGTTAGGTTCTTAATGGCTTTGTAGACAGCTCCGGCTACAAGTAGTGTGTAGGATGGTAATTTGTCGTAGGGGAGATTTGGTTTAAGATGGAGCGTCATATAAATGCCACCTTGGGGTGAGTAGAAAGAACGTTGAAATCGACCTCGACCTGCTGTTTGATAGGAAGCTATATAGAGGGTGTTTGCTTCATTTCCTAAATCAATTGCTTCTTTTGCATCGAGTTGTGTTGATCTTGTTTCGGGTTTAAAACTGATTTTAATTGGAAGATTTTGTTCTAGAAGTTTTGGAAGAATAAGGTCTCCATTCACCAGTTTATAGCCTTTGTTTTTGATACTATCAATTTCAATGCCTTCTTGTTCTAGACGCTTGATGGCTTTCCAAATTGATGTTCGGGTTAGTGATAGTTCTTCTGCGATTTTTTCTCCGCTGACATAGTCGATTTCTTTAGCTAGAATTTGGTAGACGACTTGGTGAGATTTCATAGTGTTTCCTTTCTTTAGGAATTGTAAATGATTTAAATATAGTTTGGATAATTGGTCAAAACCTTATTATATTACTACTATTTTAACATATACCTAGTCTTTACGGTATGATTTTCTTATAGTAAATCTAGTCATTAAATTTGAGTTTTGAAATATCAGTATTTTTGCTCCCTTTTTTACCTAGTAAACGTTTCCTTTGTTTTCAAATTGCTAAAAAAGTGGTACAATAAAGGGTAGCTTACTATTATCTGAATCAATTGATTTGGAGAGAAAGGATTCATTTTGAAATCAATAGGCTTTATTGAAAAGCTGAAAGGGTTGTCTAGTAAAGAGCTGATTTTATTGGGAATTATCCTGAGTATCTTTTTACCCTTTTATCTTTTTGTAGTTGTATTCTGTTTATATATTATCAGTTTAATTTTTACAGGAGACATGAAAAGTATTCTTCAGAAAATGGGGGAGCATCCGATGCTGCTTCTTTTTCTTGGCTATAGTACTGTTATATCCGTTTTTGCACAAAATTGGATGGGAGTTGTGGCTTCAGTAGGAATTTTTCTATTTACTGTTTTCTTTTTGCACTATCAGTCGATTTTATCACATAAATTCTTTCGATTGATTTTGCAGCTCGTCTTGTTTGGTAGCGTCTTGTCAGCTGCTTTTGCGAGTTTAGAACATTTCCAAATTGTAAAGAAATTTAACTATGCTTTTCTTTCACCCAATATGCAGGTGTGGCATCAAAATCGTGCAGAAGTGACCTTCTTTAATCCTAATTATTATGGAATTATTTGTTGTTTCTGTATCATGATTGCCTTCTATTTGTTTACAACGACCAAGTTGAATTGGTTGAAAGTATTCTGTGTGTTTGCAGGCTTTGTGAATCTCTTTGGATTGAACTTTACGCAAAATCGAACTGCCTTTCCTGCTATTATCGCTGGAGCCATTATTTATCTCTTTACAACCATTAAAAACTGGAAGGCCTTTTGGCTTAGTATAGGGGTCTTTGCGATTGGCTTGAGTTTCCTCTTTTCTAGTGACTTGGGAGTTCGGATGGGAACTTTAGACTCTTCTATGGAAGAACGCATTTCTATCTGGGATGCTGGGATGGCCTTGTTTAAGCAAAATCCTTTTTGGGGGGAGGGGCCATTGACCTACATGCACTCGTATCCTCGGATAAATGCTCCTTATCATGAACATGCTCACAGTCTTTATATTGATACGATTCTGAGTTACGGAATTGTGGGGACTATTTTACTAGTTTTGTCTTCTGTGGCTCCTGTTCGCTTGATGATGGATATGAGTCAGGAGTCGGGGAAACGCCCGATTATCGGTCTTTATCTGTCTTTCCTTACAGTGGTTGCTGTGCACGGAATCTTTGACTTGGCCCTCTTCTGGATTCAGTCAGGTTTCATTTTCTTGCTAGTTATGTGCAGTATTCCATTGGAGCATCGAACGTTGGTATCGGACATGACGGATTAAGTTTTATAAGATTAAAATTCTTCTACCTTGGGTAGGAGATTTTTTTTACTGGGAAAAATTATTTCTAAGTCGAAATAGTTGACAGTTAGAATAATGAGTGTTACAATTGCTTTATTCGTTTCGATATCGAAATAAATTGGAGGTGTCATGAAAGATAGTCATTTGGTAGCCCATCATATTCGTTTGTTGAATGGGCGGATTTTTCAAAAGTTACTGAGCCAAGATCCTGAAGCTCTTTATCGGAGTGAACAGGGAAAGATTTTAGCGGTTTTATGGAATAGTGAAACTGGCTGCGCAACTGCGACAGATATTGCTTTGGCGACTGGACTTGCTAACAATACACTGACGACTATGATTAAAAAGCTAGAGGAACAAAATCTTGTAACTATTAGTCCATGTGGAGAAGATAAGCGTAAGAAGTATTTGGTTTTAACAGAGTTGGGGCAGTCTCAGAAAGAAGTGGGGCATCGTGTCAGTCAGAAATTGGATACGATCTTTTACAAAGGATTTTCAGAGGAAGAAATTCGTCAGTTTGAAGCCTTTCAAGAAAGAATTTTGACTAATCTGAAAGAGGAGGAAAATGAGGTTTAAAATGGAGCAAATTAGCTGTTTATAAGTAAAGGCCACTTTTGGCTTTGTTTTCCAACTCTTAGGACAAGGAAACTATGTGGTTAGCTATGGTCAGAATCAGATTGGTGGAGTTGCCTATGCCCAGTAAGATATCTTCCGACTAGAAAACGGGAAAATTGTGGAACATTGGGATAATAAGGAAGTTATGCCTAAGGTAGAAGATTTGACCAATCGAGGAAAGTTTTAAATTGAGGATACAGAATGATTGAATACAAAAATGTAGCTTTATGTTACACAGAAAAAGATGTCTTGAGAGATGTTAATTTACGGATTGAGAATGGGGAATTTATGGTTTTAGTTGGGCCATCTGGCTCAGGTAAGACGACCATGATTAAGATGATTAACCGTCT
>CAUQIK010000083.1:0-3020 GCA_963518035.1 uncultured Streptococcus sp.
GCTGAAAAAATGAGTTTGGCCTTGACCTTACCAGACAACCTACCTGGTGCTCTTTACAAGGCACTTTCGACCTTTGCTTGGAGAGGGATTGACTTAACAAAGATTGAAAGTCGCCCCCTTAAAACGGCCTTGGGAGAATACTTTTTCATTATCGATGTAGACTATAGTGACAAAGAACTGGTTTATTTTGCCAGACAAGAACTAGAGTCCATTGGAATCCAGCACAAGATACTGGGAACTTACCCGATTTTTACCATAACTGATATAGAAAAGGAGAGTCAATGAGCAAAGAAAATCCTTTAAGTCATCACGAGCAGTTACGTTATGACTATCTCTTCAAAAATATTCATTACCTCAACGACCGTGAACGGAGGGAGTTTGATTATCTGCAACAGAAAATGGCAGGTCCCAAGTCTGAAGTTCACCATTTCTACCAAGAAGAAAAAGAAGAATCTTGGGGTAGAGACATTGACCTTCCGACTTATGGCAGTAGAAGTCGGTCTAAGAAACGTGAAAAGGTAGCTCCTCAACCTAAAGTCAAAAAGAAAAAGAGAAGAATTGGCTTCAAACGAATACTGACTTGGTTCTTGCTGTTGATTACATGTGTGGCTGCAGGGATGATTTTCATGTTCCTTCGAGGGTTCCAGTCAGCAGCCAATCCAACAAATAAGCCAGCTGACGCCAAGGCAGCTCAAGTAGAGGTCTTTAACGGTCAGGATACCAAAGATGGTGTGAATATTTTAGTGATGGGGACAGATGGCCGTATCGGTCAAAATAGTGCAGAAACCCGTACCGACACAATCATGGTACTGAATGTCAGTGGATCGGATAAGAAGATCAAACTAGTCAGCTTTATGCGTGACAACTTAGTTTATATCGACGGGTACAGTAAGATTGTAAATGACCAGAAACAGACGGATAACAAACTAAATGTTGCCTATGAACTTGGGGAACAAGAAGGGCAAAAAGGTGCTGAAATGGTCCGCAAGGTTCTAAAAGATAACTTTGACTTAGATATCAAGTACTATGCCCTAGTTGACTTTCAGGCTTTTGCAACAGCTATTGATACCCTCTTCCCTGACGGAGTAACGATTGATGCCCAATTCTCAACATTGAATGGTCAACCTTTGACAGAAGCCACAGTTGGAGATGACCTTCATGCAACAGAGACAGAATCGCCAACCCAAACCATCAAAGTTGGAAAACAGCAGATGAATGGATCCACCTTGCTGAACTACGCTCGCTTCCGTGATGATGACGAGGGAGACTATGGGCGTACCAAACGTCAGCAACAAGTCATGTCAGCTGTTCTTGAGCAAATCAAAGATCCAACCAAGCTCTTTACGGGATCAGAGGCACTTGGAAAAGTCTTTGGCATGACCTCAACAAATCTACCATATAGCTTCTTGTTGACCAATGGCTTATCTGTCCTAGAAGGTGCTCAAAATGGCATTGAAAGACTCACCGTCCCAGAACTTGGTGACTGGGTAGATGCTTATGATATCTACGGTGGACAAGGACTTCTAGTTGATCAAAATAAATACCAAACCAAACTCGCCCAAATGGGAATGAGATAGAATACTATAAAAAAATCAAAGTTTGAATCACTAGTGAAAAAGTGGTTTAGGCTTTGATTTTTCTTAGTATCTGATGGATTTTTAGGGCTTTTTTATGGTATAATAAAACGATATAACTCGTTATTGGACAGAAGAGGAGAGACATGAGTGATTTGAAAGCGATTCAGGCTCGTAGTCTGGAAATGGCTGAATATTTCGTCGCATTTTGTAAAGAACATGATTTGTTGTGCTATCTCTGTGGTGGAGGAGCTATTGGTGCCCTTCGTAACAAAGGTTTCATTCCTTGGGATGATGATTTGGACTTTTTCATGCCGCGTAAGGACTATGAAAAATTAGCAGAACTGTGGCCACGTTATGCAGACGAGCGTTATTTCTTGTCAAAGAGTAATAAAGATTTTGTAGACCGTAACCTTTTTATTACCATTCGTGACAAGGAAACTACTTGTATCAAGCCTTATCAGAAGGATTTGGATTTGCCACACGGTTTGGCCTTGGATGTTTTACCATTGGATTATTATCCTAAAAATCCAGCTGAGCGTAAGAAACAGGTTCGTTGGGCCTTGATTTATTCACTCTTTTGTGCGCAAACTATCCCAGAAAAGCATGGTGCAGTCATGAAATGGGGAAGTCGTATCTTACTCGGCCTGACTCCAAAATCTCTACGTTATCGCATTTGGAAAAAAGCTGAAAAAGAAATGACCAAGTATGGTCTGGCTGAGTGCGATGGAATTACGGAATTATGCTCAGGTCCCGGCTACATGCGAAACAAATACCCAATCGCATCCTTTGAAGACAATCTTTTCTTGCCATTTGAAGGAACTGAGATGCCTATTCCAGTTGGCTACGATGCTTATCTCAGCACTGCTTTTGGGGACTATATGACACCGCCACCAGCGAACAAACAAGTACCGCATCATGATGCTATTATAGCAGACATGGACAAGAGCTACACAGAGTATAAGGGAGAATATGGAGCATGATGGGAGAAAAAATAAGCGTTATCGTTCCAGTTTACAATGTAGAGGCTTATCTGGAGCGATGTGTGGAGTCGATTCTTCAACAGACTTATGCCCATTTTGAGTTAATCCTAATCAATGATGGTTCTACTGATTCCAGTGGACAGATCTGTGATCACTTAGCGTCTCAGTATGAGAATATCAAGGTTTATCATATCGAAAATGCTGGTGTTTCAAATGCTAGAAATATGGGAATTCAGCTAGCAACGGGTTCTTGGGTTACCTTTATTGATAGCGATGATTTCGTTACCCAAGATTACCTAGCTACTTTAGCAAGTGCAGCTGAAGGGTTGAATGTAGGCTTTGTAATTGCTTCTCTGCACCATATCAAAAACGGCATTGTAACTGATATACCTTCACATTCAGGAAAAACAGAACTCTGGTCAACAGAAGAAACCATGAAGGAACTACTGATGACTACCAGAAC
>CAUQIK010000084.1:0-2879 GCA_963518035.1 uncultured Streptococcus sp.
ATGGAGACGTTGAAAAGTATTCTCAGTATTTTGACCATTACCAGCTCTATTTATTAGATTTAGAGATTGATGGAGAGCGTGAACGGGGTTTTCAGGTTGCTCAACAGGTTCGGGAGCGAGATCCCTTTACAAGCATTGTCTTTGTGTCCACGCACTCGGAGGCCTTGCCTCTAGCTTTTCGCTACCACTTATCTGCCTTGGATTTTATTTCCAAGGATCAGCCAGAGGAGGATTACCGTCGTCAGCTGGAGCGCTGTCTGGACTATGTGCTGGCAGTGGACAAGAGGGAAAATATGCGTCTCTTCACCTATAGTTTTGAGGGAAGACGGGGCTTTACTCTGCCCTACCATGAGATTTTAGCCTTTGAAACTTCAGTGGAATCCCATCGTATCAAGGTCTATTATGCCAATCATTCTATCAAGACCATTTATGGCAGTCTCAAGGATATCGCTGCCAAGGCTGAAAAAGATTACTTTGTCTATGCCAATCGCAATACTTTAGTCAGTTTACAGGCAATTGAAGAGATGACTGCCACAGAAGTGACCTTGTTAGAAGGCTTGCACTTCCCCGTATCACGAACAGCCAGAAGAACCCTTAAAAAACATCTCAATGTCTAATATCTGTTAGACTTGGATGAGTTTATCAATAAGAATGTCGGAAAATTTTCTGATATTCTTATTTTTTGACTTTTTTTCGAATAGATAAGTAAGAGGAAAAAGAAAGGGGTTTGCTATGAAAACATTCTTATTGGCTTTTGCTGAGGGTTATTTTACCGTATCGTTCATAATCTACATCGCAACGTATTTGATGTTAAAAAATCCGATCAATACCCTATTTTATCCAGAAATTTACCCCGTTTTATTTGGGCTCTTTTATCTAGGATATAAGGTCAATAAAAAGCGAGTAGAGTAAACAGTTAAGAATGACTTGTTAGTCTGCGCTGAAAATAGCTAGGCTAGAATCTAAGAATGCATTGCATTGAAATTTAAAAGGAGTAACTATGAATCGTAATTTAGAACGGTGTTATCTATTCTGACTATGAATAGATCATACCAGAGATGGCTTAGAAATAGCAGGGACATTAGTAATTGAAGTAACATTAAATAGGATGTCGTAAAGGTTACTATCAATGATTTATTTGTTCCAAGCTTGCCTAGGGTGACAGTAAAACATCAATTTCCTTTCATACCATATTTTTAGTAGGTAGGACGTTTGTTCTGCCTATTTTTTTATCCGAAAAGTGCAGTTGGGAGGGAGATAGGCGCATTTGGGGAGGAAGTCCAGTTTTTGTTTGGGGATTGGGGTAAGATAGTTATTATCAGATGAGTTTATACTCTTCGAAAATCAAATTCAAACCACGTCAACGTTGCCTTGCCGTATATATGTGACTGACTTCGTCAGTCCTATCTACAACCTCAAAACAGTGTTTTGAGCAGCCTGCGGCTAGTTTCCTAGTTTGCTCTTTGATTTTCATTGAGTATTAGGAAAAAGGAGATGAATATGAAATTTGGGAAACGTCACTATCGTCCGCAGGTGGATCAGATGGACTGCGGTGTAGCTTCATTAGCCATGGTTTTTGGCTACTATGGTAGCTATTATTCTTTGGCTCACTTACGAGAATTGGCCAAGACGACCATGGATGGGACGACGGCTTTGGGCTTGGTCAAGGTGGCAGAGGAGATTGGTTTTGAGACGCGAGCCATTAAGGCGGATATGACGCTTTTTGACTTGCCAGATTTGACCTTTCCTTTTGTTGCTCATGTGCTTAAGGAAGGGAAATTGCTCCACTACTATGTGGTGACTGGGCAGGATAAGGATAGCATTCATATTGCTGATCCGGATCCTGGGGTGAAATTGACCAAACTGCCACGTGAGCGTTTTGCGGAAGAATGGACAGGAGTGACTCTTTTTATGGCACCTAGTCCAGACTACAAGCCTCATAAGGATCAAAAGAATGGTCTGCTCTCTTTTATCCCTATATTAGTGAAGCAGCGTGGCTTGATTGCTAATATCGTTTTGGCAACACTCTTGGTAACCTTGATTAATATTGTGGGTTCTTATTATCTGCAGTCTATCATTGATACCTATGTGCCAGATCAGATGCGTTCGACGCTGGGGATTATTTCTATTGGGCTGGTTATCGTCTATATTCTCCAGCAGGTCTTGTCTTACGCTCAGGAGTATCTCTTACTTGTTTTGGGGCAACGCTTGTCGATTGACGTGATTTTATCCTATATCAAGCATGTTTTTCACCTACCTATGTCCTTTTTTGCGACACGTCGGACAGGGGAAATCGTGTCTCGTTTTACAGATGCCAACAGTATCATTGATGCGCTGGCTTCGACCATTCTTTCGATTTTCCTAGATGTGTCAACGGTTGTCATTATTTCTCTTGTTTTATTTTCACAAAATACCAATCTCTTTTTCATGACCTTATTGGCGCTTCCTATCTACACAGTGATTATATTTGCCTTTATGAAGCCGTTTGAAAAGATGAATCGGGATACCATGGAAGCCAATGCGGTTCTGTCTTCTTCTATCATCGAGGACATCAACGGTATTGAGACTATCAAGTCCTTGACCAGTGAAAGTCAGCGTTACCAAAAAATTGACAAGGAATTTGTGGATTATCTGAAGAAATCCTTTACCTATAGTCGGGCAGAGAGTCAGCAAAAGGCTCTGAAAAAAGTTGCCCATCTCTTGCTCAATGTCGGCATTCTCTGGATGGGAGCTGTTCTGGTCATGGATGGCAAGATGAGTTTGGGGCAGTTGATTACCTATAATACCTTGCTTGTTTACTTTACCAATCCTTTGGAAAATATCATCAACCTGCAAACCAAGCTTCAGACAGCGCAGGTTGCCAATAACCGTCTGAATGA
>CAUQIK010000085.1:0-2815 GCA_963518035.1 uncultured Streptococcus sp.
GGGAGGGAAACGATTTGGACTACCAACAAGTAAATGATTATCTAACATCTATTTTTAATAACGTCCTTGTGATCGAGGAGGTTAGCTTACGAGGTAGTCGATTCAAAGACATCTCCATCAAAGAAATGCACACGATTGATGTGATTGGGAAGTTCCCGGAGGCAACGCCAAGTAAGGTTTCAAAAGAACTGATGGTAACTCTTGGGACAGTGACGACGAGCTTGAATAACCTGGAAAGAAAAGGTTATATTGAGCGTATTCGTTCTGATCAGGATAGACGTGTAGTGTATCTGCATTTGACCAAGAAAGGTCGGTTAGTCCATCGTCTTCATAGACGTTTTCACAAGGCAATGGTCGAAAAAATCATCGATGGCATGAGTCCTGAGGAAATAGAAGTTATGGGTAGAGGATTAATCAATCTTTATCAATTCTTGGAGGATTTGAAATAATGGCTTTTGCAAAAATAAGCCAGGTTGCTCATTATGTTCCAGAGCAAGTGGTCACTAATCATGACTTAGCCCAAATCATGGACACAAGCGATGAGTGGATTTCAAGTCGGACAGGAATTAAACAGAGACATATTTCCAAAACAGAGTCTACAAGTGACTTGGCGACAGAAGTAGCTAAGAGCTTGTTGGCTAAAGGGAGCTTAACAGCGGATCAGATTGATTTTATCATTGTAGCGACGATTACTCCAGACTCGATGATGCCTTCCACAGCAGCTCGAGTTCAGGCAAATATCGGAGCGCATAGAGCTTTCGCCTTTGATTTGACAGCAGCTTGCAGTGGCTTTGTATTCGCTCTCTCAACTGCAGAAAAGTTTTTAAGTTCTGGACAGTTCAAAAAAGGGATTGTTATAGGGGCTGAGACCTTATCCAAGGCAGTTGATTGGTCAGATCGTTCGACAGCTGTTCTCTTTGGGGATGGTGCTGGAGGGGTTCTCTTGGAAGCGAGCGAAATACGTCACTTCCTTGTGGAAAGTCTCTATACAGATGGCTCTCGGAGCGAGTGTTTGACCTATGGTCAAACGGCTTTGGCTTCTCCTTTCTCAGATCAAGAAGCAGTTCCTGCTTTTTTGAAGATGGATGGACGAGCAGTTTTTGATTTTGCAAATCGTGATGTTGCTAGATCAATCAAAGAAACCATTGAAAATGGTCCAATCGCAGCATCGGAATTGGATTATCTCTTGCTTCATCAGGCAAATATCCGCATTTTGGATAAGATGGCTAAGAAGATCGGTGTAGACCGAGACAAGCTTCCTGCCAATATGATGGAGTATGGAAATACCAGTGCAGCAAGTATCCCGATTTTGCTCTCAGAGTGTGTGGAGAATGGCATGATTCGTTTAGATGGTAGCCAGACGATTCTCCTATCAGGCTTCGGTGGAGGTTTGACATGGGGCACACTCATTCTTACAATCTAGGTAATCATGTGGTAAACACATAGTTATAAATTTTTTATATTTTAAAGGAGTCCTATCATGGCAGTATTTGAAAAAGTACAAGAAATTATCGTTGAAGAACTTGGGAAAGACGCATCAGAAGTAACACTTGAATCTACTTTTGATGATTTGGATGCAGATTCATTGGACTTGTTCCAAGTAATCTCTGAAATCGAAGATGCTTTCGATATCCAAATCGAAGCAGAAGATAACTTGAAAACAGTTGGTGACTTGGTTGCCTACGTTGAAGAGCAAACAAAATAATTAACATATTACTAGAAGGAGTAGGGGAAACCCACTCCCTCTTGTTTAGGTAATAGTTTGAAACTCAAATGATAAACTCATCGAACTATTACGTAAGCAAGGAATGATGGAGGCACTATGAAAACACGTATTACAGAATTATTGAACATTGATTATCCTATTTTTCAAGGAGGAATGGCCTGGGTTGCGGATGGTGACTTGGCTGGTGCAGTATCAAAAGCTGGTGGTCTAGGGATCATCGGTGGTGGGAATGCACCTAAAGAGGTCGTAAAGGCTAATATCGATAAAATCAAATCACTTACGGACAAACCTTTCGGTGTCAACATCATGCTCTTGTCACCTTTTGTAGAAGATATCGTTGATCTCGTGATTGAAGAAGGGGTCAAGGTGGTTACAACTGGTGCAGGAAATCCAAGTAAATACATGACTCGTTTCCATGATGCAGGAATTACAGTTATTCCTGTTGTTCCAAGTGTTGCTTTGGCAAAACGTATGGAAAAAATTGGTGCAGATGCAGTTATTGCAGAGGGAATGGAAGCCGGTGGACATATTGGTAAATTAACAACGATGACCTTGGTTCGCCAAGTTGCTGCAGCTGTTTCAATTCCGGTTATCGCAGCTGGAGGAATTGCGGACGGTGAAGGTGTCGCTGCAGGCTTTATGCTTGGTGCAGAGGCTGTTCAAGTTGGTACGCGTTTCGTAGTAGCCAAGGAATCTAACGCCCATCCAAAATACAAGGAAAAAATCTTAAAAGCGCGTGATATCGATACGACTATTTCAGCTCAACATTTTGGACATGCTGTTCGCGCCATTAAAAATCAGTTGACACGTGACTTTGAACAGGCTGAAAAGGATGCCTTTAAACAAGAAGATCCAGATTTAGAAATCTTTGAGCAAATGGGAGCTGGTGCTCTTGCTAAAGCCGTTGTTCATGGAGATGTAGAAGGTGGATCCGTCATGGCAGGTCAGATCGCTGGTTTGGTTTCTAAAGAGGAAACTGTCGAAGAAATCCTAAAAGATCTATACTATGGTGCAGCCAAAAAAATTCAAGAAGAAGCCTCTCGTTGGGCAGGAGTTGTAAGAAATGACTAAAACAGCCTTTCTATTTGC
>CAUQIK010000086.1:0-2788 GCA_963518035.1 uncultured Streptococcus sp.
TTGTCTGTATCAATTTCAATCCAGACAGACGTAATCGGATAATCTCTAACCAATTCGTATTTCTTCTCTTCATCTGGTCCCCTCATCTTATCAAAACGGTTAAGGATAAAGGTAATAAAAGCTGTGAAGTTAATCAGTTCCACATCTAGATGAGTGGTTGCATTATCAATACGTGAAAGATGGAGAAGATCCGTCACCATCCGCATCATACGATTTGTTTCGTCTAGAGACACCTTTATAAAATCTGGTGCTACAGGTTCTGACAAGGCCCCCTCATCCAAGGCTTCAAGATAGGATTTTACGCTGGTCAGTGGAGTCCGTAGCTCATGACTAACGTTGGAAACAAAGAGTCTCCGTTCCCGTTCTTCCTTCTCCTGCTCCGTCGTATCATGCAAAACTGCAACCAAACCTGAGATAAAGCCAGACTCTCGACGAATCAAGGCGAAGCGTACACGAAGGCTCAGATACTCACCATTGGCATCCTGGGAATCAATCATGAGTTCAGGAATTTGGGTAATCAAATCACGAAGTTCATACTCATCTTCAATCTTAAGCAATTCTATAATACTTTTATTGAGAACCTCTTCTTTCTCAACACCTAGCTGTTTCTTAGCCATGTCATTAATCATAGTAATCTTACCACGACGATTGGTCGCGAGGACACCATCTGTCATGTAAGAGAGAATACTGTGCAATCGTTTACTCTCTTGTTCCAGATTTTCTTGGGTCAAACGGATTACTTCTGATAAATCATTGAGATTATTGGTAATATTAGTGATTTCAGAACTTCCCTGCATATCCAATACCTGAGAATAATCTCCTGCAATCAGGTCCTTTACCTTTTGATTGATTTGCTTTAACCGAATGTTATCTCGTCGATTTTCTAGTAAGAGCAAGGTCACCACTAAAATAAAACCAAGTAGAATGAGGATAAAGATAAAATCACTGGTTAAAACTGTGTCTTTTATTAGTTTAATCATTATTTCTCATATAATAACCAACACCGCGACGTGTTAGGATATACTCTGGACGACTTGGTGTGTCTTCAATCTTCTCACGTAAACGTCTAATAGTTACGTCAACAGTCCGAACATCTCCGAAATAATCATAACCCCAGACCGTTTCAAGCAAGTGTTCACGTGTAATCACTTGACCAATATGAGAAGCCAAGTGATACAAGAGTTCAAATTCACGGTGGGTTAAGTCTAGTTCTTCACCATATTTTTTAGCCACATAGGCATCTGGCACAATCTCCAAGTCACCAATTTGCAAAGGTTGGGTTTTCTTTTCATCTGATTCTTGATTATCTACAGAAACCAAGTCCGTACGACGAAGAAGAGCTTTAACACGCGCCTGTAACTCACGATTTGAGAAGGGTTTGGTTACATAGTCATCTGCACCAAGCTCTAAACCGATAACCTTATCAAATTCACTGTCTTTAGCAGAAAGCATGATAATAGGCACACTACTTGTCTTGCGAATGGTCTTAGCAACTTCTAAACCATCAATTTCTGGAAGCATCAAATCCAGAATAATAATATCTGGTTGCTCTGCTTCAAATTGTTCTAGCGCTTCACGACCGTTAAAAGCAGTTACAACCTCGTAACCTTCCTTGGTCATATTAAACTTGATAATATCCGAGATTGGTTTTTCATCATCTACAATTAATATTTTTTTCATTTGTTCACCTTTTTCTCTACTATTATATCAAAAAAATAACAAGAAAACACAATAGCTAGTCTTTGCTACTGTCTAAGTTGGCTTGTGCATAAGCCTGCCAGATTTTTTGTTGGGGTTTGGCAAGTGGAACATTCTTAAACTCTTCTGGTGAAAGCCAGCGAACTTCCCTATCGGAAAAGTTATGAAAGTCAGTCACTTGACCTGCTACAATTTGAACATGCCACTTACGGTGGCTAAAGATATGCTTGACAGTCTCAAAACAAACATCAAGCCAATCAACATCTAAGTCATAGTCCTGCTGAAAACTCTCCTCTGGACTGGGACCAAAGTTCACACTTTCTTCTGCAACCTGATAAAAGAGGTCAAACTGCTCTTCTTGAGAAAAGTCATCTACTTCTATCAAGGGGAAATGCCAAAATCCTGCCAACAACTTTTCACTTTCATTTTTTTCAAGTAAAAATTGTCCCTGAGTATTTTTCACAACTAAGGCTTTTAGATAAATGGGAACTGGCTTTTTCTTGGGAGCCTTGATTGGATAACGGTCCATGGTTCCATTCTGATATGCCGCACTAAAGTCCTTAACTGGGCTTTTTTCTGGTCTGGGATTTACAGGCGCCTCAATATCAGATCCCAAGTCCATCAAAGCTTGATTAAAGTCACCTGGTCGTTCTGGGTCAATCAGGATTTCCATCATTGCCTGAAAAATTTTGCGATTACTTGGAATCCCAATATCGTGGTTGACTTCAAACAGACGCGCCAAAACACGCATGACATTACCATCTACAGCTGGCTCAGGCAAGTTAAAAGCAATACTGGAAATGGCTCCTGCTGTGTAAGGACCAATCCCTTTCAAGCTGGAAATTCCTTCATAGGTATTTGGAAATTGACCACCAAAGTCTGTCATAATCTGCTGAGCTGCAGCCTGCATATTGCGTACTCGAGAATAATACCCCAAACCTTCCCAAGCCTTCAACAAACGTTCTTCAGGGGCAGTTGCCAAACTTTCCACTGTTGGAAACCAGTCCAAGAATCGTTCGTAATAAGGGATAACTGTATCCACCCTAGTCTGCTGGAGCATAATTTCAGAGACCCAGATATGATAAGGATT
>CAUQIK010000087.1:0-2781 GCA_963518035.1 uncultured Streptococcus sp.
TCTGACTTAGCGACAGCTGTCACATTATCTTCTTTACCATCCAGAACTGTTACTTTACTATCGTTGTAAGCTTCACCTTTCTGAACGACAGTTTTTAAGGCAAAGTTTGCAGAAATATAATCTAAAAGTGCTGAAGTAGCAGTAAAACGTGCATAAGGGTTGGTATCTTGTTGATCTGCATTCAAAACAACCGTAATAATACGCATCCCTTTCTCAACAGTTGTTCCAACGAATGAAGCGCCAGCTTTATCAGTAGTACCTGTCTTTAGTCCATCGATACCACCACGATAGGCAGGCATTCCCTCCAACATATAGTTGGTTGAGTGGATTTCAAGCCCTGCAAAGGTAGAAGTTGGCTTTTTGGTGATTTCCAAAACTTGAGGATAATCTCGGATGAGGTTACGAGCGACGATTGCAACATCGTAGGCACTCAACTTGTTTTCATCGTCTTTTTTAGAACCAGGATAGATATTATCGCCAAGTGTCTCATTATTTAAACCAGTTGTGTTTACAATAGTTGCATCTTGAATTCCCCATTCAAGAAGTTTAGCCCTCATCTTGTCTACGAAGTCTTTCTCAGAACCAGCAATCTTTTCTGCTAGTGCAATGGCAGCGCTGTTTGCACTGGATACCATTGTAGCCTCTAATAGTTGTTCAACAGTATAATTTCGAGCTTCCATAGGGACGTTACTCGCCTCAGAATTAGTTGTAAGTTTGTAAGGATAGTCCGAAATATCAACGGGTGTAGACAGGCTGATAGTTCCTTGTTCCAGAGCTTCATAGACCAAATAAACTGTAACCAGTTTGGTAATAGAAGCAATTTCTACAGGCTGATTTGCATCTTTTTCATACAGGATTTTTCCAGTTGTAGCCTCGACAGCAATGGCATGTTTAGCAGCAACATCAAACTCCTGAGCAGAAACAGTAGAAGCTGTTCCAAAAACAAAAAGTGTCATAAAAGATAAAATTATTTTTTTCATATTAGCTTTATTTTATCATAAAGAAAAAAAATATTCTCGGTTTTTTACTAAAGCCATCTTATCTTTTTCAGAAATATGGTAAAATAGAGAGAAGGAGGATACCTATGTTCCGTAGAAACAAATTATTTTTTTGGACAGCTGAAATTTTATTGTTAACACTGATTTTCTATCTTTGGAGAGAAATGGGAACCATCATTACTCCCTTCGTGACAGTTGTGAATACCATCATGATTCCATTTTTGCTTGGTGGATTTTTTTACTACATTACAAATCCAGTCGTTACTTTCTTAGAAAAGAGATGTAAGATCAATCGTCTAATTGGTGTCTTGGTCACTCTTTGTGCCTTGATTGGTGCTATCGTTGTAGGGGTCGTTTATCTCTTGCCGATTTTGATTAATCAGTTGACCAGCTTGATTATTTCTAGTCAAAACATCTATAGTAGACTACAAGATTTGATCATCGATTTGTCCATGAATCCAGTCTTCCAAAATATTGATATTCAACAAACAATTCAACAACTGAATCTCTCCTATGTGGATATCCTCCAGAATATCCTGAATAGCGTCAGCAACAGTTTAGGAAGCGTTCTTTCAGCCTTGTTTAGTACAGTTCTTATTCTCATTATGACCCCTGTATTCTTGATTTATTTCTTGTTGGATGGTCATAAGTTGCTACCAATGTTGGAACGTACCGTCTTAAAACATGACAAATTGAATCTTTCTAGCCTTTTAACCAATCTCAATACAACCATAGCGCGCTATATCAGTGGAATTGCGATTGATGCGGTTATTATTGGATGTTTAGCCTATATTGGCTATAGCGTTATCGGATTAAAGTACGCCCTAGTTTTTGCTATTTTCTCTGGAATCGCAAATTTGATTCCTTATGTTGGTCCAAGTATTGGCTTAATTCCAATGGTGATTGCCAATGTGTTCACGGATCCTCATCGTATGTTGATTGCGGTTGCTTATATGCTTATTATTCAGCAGATTGACGGAAATGTTCTCTATCCACGTATCGTTGGAGGGGTTATGAAAGTACACCCGATTACAATCTTGGTGCTCCTCTTACTGTCAAGTAATATCTATGGTGTCATAGGAATGGTCGTAGCAGTACCTACTTACTCTATTTTTAAAGAAATTACTAAGTTCCTAGCGAAATTATATGAAAACCATAAAGAAGCTAAGGAACTGGAAAAAACAGAATCAAATTAAAATCAGGGAGACCTGATTTTTTTGTTGAAAGTACTATCTTCCAAACAAAATAAGTTTGAATTCATATTGCCATAAAGAAGCAGAAGAACAGGATTTGATAAGATTTAGATTAATTCACAAAATATGTGTAAAACACTTGCAATTTAGCAGAAATTTGATAAAATAGTAAGGAAAGTTAGACTGTATTGCCTACTGTCTATCTATAAAATATATTTTATTGGAGGCTTTTACTCAAATGGCAAAAGAAAAATACGATCGTAGTAAACCACACGTTAACATTGGTACTATCGGACACGTTGACCACGGTAAAACTACTTTGACTGCAGCTATCACAACTGTATTGGCACGTCGCTTGCCTTCAGCAGTTAACCAACCTAAAGACTATGCGTCTATCGATGCTGCTCCAGAAGAACGCGAACGCGGTATCACTATCAACACTGCGCACGTTGAGTACGAAACTGAAAAACGTCACTACGCTCACATCGACGCTCCAGGACACGCGGACTACGTTAAAAACATGATCACTGGTGCCGCTCAAATGGACGGAGCTATCCTTGTAGTAGCTTCAACTGACGGACCAATGCCAC
>CAUQIK010000088.1:0-2755 GCA_963518035.1 uncultured Streptococcus sp.
TTGAGTGATTTGTAAAGATTGGTTTCAACTGTTTTGTTGGACTTCATCAGAGTCAAACAGGCTGAAATTCCGGCCAATAGGACCAATAAAATCAGAAATAAAATAAAACTTCTCAGTCGTTTTCTGCTGACATAAGCCCAAGCTCTTTGGATTGGATTCATTTGTCACCTCCATATTTGTAAGACTATTATAAAATCCAAATATGAAATGTTTATGAAATACAAAAAAAGAGCAAAAATTTTTTGCTCTACTTGAATTAGATGAAAAAAAGAGCTAGCCTAAGCTAACTCTTATCCTATGCGGAGAGAGGGACTTGAACCCTCACGACCTAAAGCGGTCACAGGATCCTTAGTCCTGCGCGTCTGCCAATTCCGCCATCCCCGCGTCGATTACTTTACTAGTATATCAACTTTTAGGATGCTTGTCAACACTTTTTTTCAATTTTTTTCATTTCATCAACCAAATTACTCAGAAATTTCATTTAGATTTTCATCTACTAACTTAGCTCCAAGTGTATTTTTGAAATGTCCAAGGGCAAATTGGTGATTTTCAGGCCAGATGGAAGCAACAGCTGGTTTAACAATCTCGATGTCATATCCTAGATTATAGGCATCTATAGCTGTATGCAGGACACAGATATCTGTCAAAACTCCGGTTAAAATAACTGTAGAAATTCGACGCTCTCTCAAACGGATATCCAGGTCAGTCCCTGAAAAAGCTGAGTAATGGCGTTTATCCATCCAAAAGACACGACTGTCTGAACCATGCTCTTGATAAAAGGTCCCCAAATCTCCGTATAAATTCCGTCCACTAGTCCCAATCAAATTGTGAGGAGGAAATAGCTTGCTTTCTGGATGGAAACAATCGTTTTCTTCATGAGCATCTATTGTAAAGAAGATGTAGTCTCCGCGTTCAAAAGCTAATCGAGTTACCTTGCTAATGGCATCCGAAATCGCCTGAGCTGGAGCACCTGCTGTCAACTTCCCACTATCAGCAACAAAATCTTCTGTATAATCAATCGAAATCAAAGCCTTAGTCATTAGTAATCTCTTTTCTTCACTTCTTCAAAAATATCTGAAATCAAGACCTTAAGATAGGTTCCCTTCATTCCAAGTGAGCGACTTTCAATAATCCCTGCAGACTCAAGTTTACGAAGGGCATTGACAATCACAGAACGGGTGATTCCGATACGATCTGCAATCACAGACGCAGTCAACTGCCCTTCATTTCCATTTAATTCCCCTAAAATTGCTGAAACAGCACGAAGTTCGGAGTAAGACAGGGTATTAACCGCCATGGTAACAGCTGTACGGCGACGGATATTTTTCTCATCTTCCTCACGCTGGAAGTTGAGAAGTTGAATCCCAACAACGGTACTCGCAATCTCAACAAGAATCAAGTCCTCGTCTTCGAATTTTTTATCATTGCGCCAAATAATCAAAGAACCGAGACGAATCCCTGATACATGAATCGGTGCAATAGTCGTCAAACCATCTGGAAAGTCGGCACGACTTTCCACAGGGAAAATACTTAAATCATGATCAACTGTCAGATTGGCTTCTGTATCGTAGATCATGTTCGCACCTTGAATGTAGTCATCTGGGAAAATCTTAGTTTGGAAGAACTGCTCTACACGATCTGTATTGGTTTTGTAACGCATGAAATAACCAAGGAGACGTCCCTTGCTATTGACGATACAGGCGTTACAGTCAATAATATCTGCCAATTGACGGGTAATCGCATTGTATGGAAGTTCTTCCTGCAACTGCTCCTCTGAGCGCTTCAGGATAGAAGTAATTTTTCTAGTTTTTTCTAATAAATGTGCCATTTTTCACCTCGAATTTAATCGCTATCATTATAACATAAACAGCTTGAATTTTCAATTATTATCTGAAAATTGCTTATTTAATTGCAATTTGAAAAAACAAGAATATTTTTAATTAAATTGCTTCTTTTCTATTGACAAGCTCCCTATTTTTGTGTATTATAATATTACAAGAAGATAATATATCTATTTTATTTATCTTTCTTTTCCATTCGGTCTCCTTATATAAAAAAGCGATTCATTTTGAACCGCTTTTTCTTATTTATCGCCCTTGTTACGAATAACAAAGCCTGTTTGCTTTTCACTTGAAGTATTGCGTGGTTTTTTATTGTCTTTATTACGGTAACGTCTGTCTTTATCAAAACGATCATTGCCACGACTTCCTTTTTTGAAATCATCACGACGACCATTGCCACGGCGATCACGGTCTCGACGGTCGTCCCCACGACGGCCTCCACGACCTCCCTTAGCTTTACCACCGAATCCATTACCTGATGGTTTAAATGGCAGTGGTTTTTCACGTGCAATCTCCACTTCAGGAAGACTATCTGGATCTTGAACAGTCAGACTCAAGATATACATTGCCAATTCTTCTGGAGTAAATTCGGCAGCTAGCTTACGAGCATCCTTACCAAATTTCTCAAAGTTGCCACGGATAGTCTCATCTGCAAAATCACGTTCAATTTTCTTGAGAGCTACGTGTTTTTTAGCTTGGAAGGCTTCTTCTGCACTTGCAGGTTTGAGACCTTTCATGCGTTTCTTAGTCAAGTTTTCAATGATTTGAAGGTAGCCCATTTCATTTGGTGAAACGAAGGTAATAGACTGACCTGACTTACCAGCACGACCTGTACGACCGATACGGTGAACATAACTTTCAGGATCTTGTGGAATATCGTAGTTATAGACATGGGTCACACCTGAAATATCCAA
>CAUQIK010000089.1:0-2709 GCA_963518035.1 uncultured Streptococcus sp.
GGCAAGGCTGTCGCAACCAGTGCTGGAGTGATTTTCGGATTTGCGCCTGTTTTCTGTCTCTATCTAGCAATCGTATTCTTTGGAAGCCTCTATCTAGGTAGTATGATTTCACTGTCTAGCGTTACTGCTTCTATTGCAGCCGTTATTGGAGTTCTCCTATTTCCACTATTTGGATTTATCCTGAACAGCTATGACCCTCTCTTCATTTTGATTATCCTAGCACTTGCTAGCTTGATTATCATTCGTCACAAAGATAATATCACACGTATCAAAAATAAAACTGAAAATCTCGTCCCTTGGGGACTAAACTTGACACATCAAAATCCTAAAAAATAAAACGCCAGTTTGAAACTGGCGTTTTTTGTATGCTTATTTTGACTTGATGTAGTTGATACCATCTGCCTTAGGCGCAACTGCTTTTCCAAAGAAGGCTGCCAAGACAAGAATGGTCAAGACATAAGGGGCGATTTGAAGGTAAACCGCTGGCACTCCTTGTAGGAAAGGTAATTGAGAACCGATAACTGCCAAACTTTGTGAAAGTCCAAAGAAAAGACTAGAAAGCATAGCACCAATTGGGTTCCATTTACCAAAGATCATTGCAGCAAGGGCGATAAATCCAGGACCGACAATAGTTGTCACTGAGAAGTTAACTGAAATGGATTGAGCATAAATCGCTCCCCCAATTCCCCCTAGGAAACCTGAAATAATAACCCCAAGATATCGCATCTTGTAGACATTGATCCCCAAGGTATCCGCTGCCTGAGGGTGTTCACCAACAGAGCGAAGTCGAAGACCAAAACGGGTCTTAAAGAGAATAAACCATGCAAGGAAAGAGAAGGCAATCGCGATATAACCTAGCAAACTTGTTGACTTGAAGAAGATATCTCCAATCACAGGGATATCAGCCAAAACTGGGAAATCAAAACGTCCAAAAGTCTGGCTTAAGTTATCCGTTTGTCCTTTGTTATAAAGAACTTTAACCAAGAAAACCGCTAGGGCAGGAGCCATCAAGTTCAATACTGTACCACTGACAACATGGTCCGCACGGAAATGAACTGTAGCGACTGCATGGATGAGGGAGAAAATAGCTCCCACGATACCAGCAACTAACAAGGAAATCCAAGGAGTCGCTGCTCCAAGTTGTTCTGCAAACTCAAGGTTAAAGACAACCCCAGAAAAGGCTCCCATAACCATAATTCCTTCAAGACCTACGTTAACGACACCACCACGTTCAGAGAAAACTCCCCCGATACTCGTAAAAATAAGTGGTGCTGAGTAAATCAGCATAGAAGAGACCAAGAGGGTGAGTAATGTTGTAATAGACATCCTTACTTACCTCCTTTAACTTGTTTTTTAGGTTTGACAAAGCGTTCAATAATGTAGTGAACGCTGACAAAGAAGATAATAGACGCTGTTACAATGCTGACAAGCTCAGACGGAACTTGCGCTGCGTTCATACCCGGTGCTCCTACTTGCAAAACTCCAAATAAGAAGGCCGCAAAGAGAATTCCAATTGGTGAATTTCCAGCAAGCAAACTAACTGCCATCCCGTTAAATCCGATAGCCAATGACGAACCTTGAACGTAAACGTTTTGGAAAGTTCCAAGACCTTCTACCGCTCCACCAAGACCAGCCAAAGCACCAGAGATAATCATTGATAGAATGATTGTACGTTTTGCTGAAATACCAGCGTACTCTGAA
Organism: uncultured Streptococcus sp.; assembly: GCA_963518035.1. GTDB lineage: Bacteria > Bacillota > Bacilli > Lactobacillales > Streptococcaceae > Streptococcus. The sequence continues at coordinate 1,702 of CAUQIK010000089.1, forward strand.
GCATGGGGATTGAGACCAACTGCGCGAATTTCAAAACCGAGAGTCGTTTTCTTGAGCAAGAACCAAATCACGCCAACAGCAATGATTGCAAAGAAGATTCCGATATTCATACGAGAATTTCCAGTCAACTCTGATAACCATGGGGTCTGGTATGTAGCGTTGGCACTAACACGAATCGTTGAGTCTGTACTTTGCATAATATCTTTAGGAAAGGCATGAATAAAGGCATTTCCCACATACAATACAATGTAGTTCATCATGATGGTCACAATGACCTCTGACGTACCGAGATAGGCTCTGAGGATACCTGGAATTGCTCCAACAATTCCACCTGCGATCAAAGCAATGATCACTGTCAATGGAATCAAAACGAGACGAGGCATGTCTGGATTTGACAAGGCAAACCAACCACTGAGAATCCAGCCTGCAAGTGCTTGACCAGGAAGTCCAACGTTAAAGAAACCTGCTCGACTGGCAACTGCGAAACCAAGACCTATCAAGACAAGAGGACCCATGGCACGGAAAATTTCTCCAATTCCACGGAGGCTACCAAAAGCTGTATAGAACAACTCCTCATAACCCCAGATAGCATCATATCCGAAGATCCACATGACAATGGCTCCGAGCAAGATTCCTAAGAATACGGAAATCAAGGGAACCGAAATTTGTTGTAATTTTTTAGACATCACTCTTCTCCTTTCCCAAGTTTCCACCAGCCATCAAGACACCAAGTTCTTGTTTATTGGTTGTTTCTGGTGACACAATACCTTGAATCTTACCATCGTGGATAACGGCAATACGGTCTGAGACGTTTAAAATCTCATCCAATTCAAAGCTGACAACAAGGACAGCCTTCCCGTTATCACGTTCTTCAATCAAACGTTTGTGGATATATTCAATGGCACCGACATCCAAACCACGAGTTGGCTGGCTGACGATAAGGAGATCAGGATCACGATCAATCTCACGAGCGATAATCGCTTTTTGTTGATTTCCTCCTGAAAGAGC
>CAUQIK010000090.1:0-2673 GCA_963518035.1 uncultured Streptococcus sp.
CCGCTAGATGTCTTTGTTGGTGGTGGATCAACCTTAGTATTCCTCAGTCTAGGTGTTTGGCTTTTTGCAAAATACAGCAAGGATTATCTTTTTAACGGATTGATTCGAAAAGATCATTTCTTCTTCTCAATCCTCTTTTCAATTTCTATGTTTACTATCGCTGCCGAGTTGAATATCGTAGCGCAATTACCATTTTTCCTTACTTGGTTTACAACAGGGATTGGTGAATTTGCCTCATTAATTATTGGTGCGATTATCATTGGTAAAATTGGTCGTCGAATCGATTTAACCAAATAGAACCAGAAAAGCTAGGTAGCTATTACCTGGCTTTTTCTTATGGAAAAAAACTAGGGAAACTTGACAAGATTTTCTAACTATAGTATACTTTTTAAGTAAGCTGATTTAGCTCAGTTGGCAGAGCGCATCCATGGTAAGGATGAGGTCGCCGGTTCAATCCCGGCAATTAGCATGATATTTACAGGGAAACTCTTGAGCACAAGAGTTTTTTTCTTATGCTCGCGAGAAAAAATTCTGACTTTTGTATAATAAAAGTCATCCTGCAAAGATTTCTTATTGACAAAACCACTTATTTCTAGTAATATAATAGACGCGATGAGTCGATAGGTAGTCTTCGGACTACTATTGAGCATAAGGAGGTCATAACGCAGGAGCGGACCTTGATGAGTTGTGTGAACCTGCTCATCACATGAAGATGCCTCTTAGTCCCTAGTCTAGCGACTGGGGATTTTTATTTTCTAAAAAATGATGAAAAAGCTTTGCAATTCATGGAAAAAGTAGTATAATACATCTATTATAGAAATTTTTAGAAAATTCCGAAAGAGGTTATTTATGGGATATACAGTTGCTGTAGTCGGCGCGACAGGTGCTGTCGGAGCTCAGATGATAAAAATGTTGGAAGAATCAACACTTCCAATCGATAAAATTCGTTACCTTGCTTCTGCACGTTCAGCAGGCAAGACTTTGAAATTTAAAGATCAAGATATTACGATTGAAGAAACGACTGAAACAGCTTTTGAGGGAGTTGATATTGCTCTCTTTTCAGCAGGTGGTTCTACATCAGCTAAATATGCACCATACGCAGTTAAAGCTGGTGCGGTAGTAGTAGATAATACATCTTACTTCCGTCAAAATCCAGATGTTCCTTTGGTTGTTCCAGAGGTCAATGCTCATGCACTTGATGCCCACAATGGTATCATTGCCTGCCCTAACTGTTCAACAATCCAAATGATGGTGGCTCTTGAGCCAGTTCGCCAAAAATGGGGCTTGGACCGTATCATTGTTTCAACTTACCAAGCAGTTTCAGGTGCTGGTATGGGAGCAATTCTTGAGACACAACGTGAACTTCGTGAAGTCTTGAATGATGGTGTAACCCCACGTGATTTGCATGCGGAAATCTTGCCTTCAGGTGGTGACAAGAAACACTATCCTATCGCTTTCAATGCTCTTCCACAAATTGATGTCTTCACTGACAATGATTACACTTACGAAGAGATGAAGATGACTAAGGAAACGAAGAAAATTATGGAAGACGATAGCATTGCAGTGTCTGCAACCTGTGTTCGTATTCCAGTTTTGTCAGCTCACTCTGAGTCAGTTTACATTGAAACAAAAGAAGTGGCTCCAATCGAAGAAGTGAAAGCAGCTATCGCAGCCTTCCCAGGTGCTGTTCTTGAAGATGATGTAGCTCATCAAATCTATCCTCAAGCCATCAATGCAGTTGGTTCACGTGATACCTTTGTTGGTCGTATCCGTAAAGACTTGGATGCTGAAAAAGGAATCCACATGTGGGTTGTTTCAGATAACCTTCTCAAAGGTGCTGCTTGGAACTCAGTTCAAATCGCAGAAACGCTTCATGAACGTGGATTGGTTCGTCCAACAGCTGAGTTGAAATTTGAATTAAAATAGTCATATCGTTTAGGAGTTCAGATGAACTCCTTCTTTGAAATAGAGAGGTGTTTCTCATGTCTTATCAAGATTTAAAAGAGTGTAAAATCATCACAGCCTTTATTACCCCTTTCCATGAGGATGGTTCCATCAACTTTGATGCCATTCCAGCCTTGATTGAGCATTTATTGGCCCATCACACAGACGGCATTCTTCTAGCTGGAACGACTGCTGAGAGTCCAACTTTAACCCACGATGAGGAGTTGGAACTCTTTGCGGCTGTACAAAAGATTGTCAATGGACGCGTTCCTTTGATTGCGGGTGTGGGTACTAATGATACGCGTGACTCTATTGAGTTTGTCAAAGAAGTAGCGGAATTTGGCGGTTTTGCGGCTGGGCTTGCTATTGTACCTTACTACAACAAACCTTCTCAAGAAGGAATGTATCAGCACTTTAAAGCTATTGCAGATGCTTCTGACCTACCAATTATTATCTATAACATTCCAGGTCGTGTGGTTGTCGAATTGACTCCAGAAACTATGCTTCGCTTGGCTGATCATCCAAATATTATCGGTGTCAAAGAATGTACTAGCTTAGCTAATATGGCTTACTTGATTGAGCACAAGCCAGAGGAGTTCTTGATTTATACAGGTGAGGATGGAGATGCTTTCCATGCCATGAACCTTGGTGCTGACGGGGTTATTTCTGTTGCTTCTCATACAAATGGGGATGAAATGCACGAGATGTTTACGGCCATTGCAGAAAGCG
>CAUQIK010000091.1:0-2663 GCA_963518035.1 uncultured Streptococcus sp.
CTTAGAAAGCCCTGATTCGTGCAGATGCCCTTCGCCTAAACAGCCAAGGTTACTTGTCATAAGACACCTGTTGACGAGCTTCATGCTTTCCTGCTGCTATTTCACACAAAGGCTATTTTACCATGAAAAGCTAGATTTGTAAAGGGATTTTACGCCTTTATTTCAAATTGAGGCTGAATGTAAACTTGCTTCCTAAGCCATATTGACTTTCTGCTGTGATTTCGCCACCAAGCTGATGGGCTAGTTCGCGTGCAATCGCAAGTCCTAATCCATGTCCACCTGTCTTCATATTGCGCGAAGTTTCTACACGATAAAGTCGTTTAAAGATCTTTTCCAAATCCTCAGGAAGGATTCCCTGACCCTCGTCTTTCACACTGATTCTCAGCTCTTGTTCTGTTAATTGGGCAAGAACCTCGATTCTGGTTCCTGGTTCTGAATATTTAAAGGCATTGTTTAACAAATTGACCAGAATGCGAGAAAGTTTGTCAGAATGGCTCTTGATTTTCGCCGACTCAGGTGATACTTGAATGTAAACATCTCGCTCCTCTTGTTCAATCTGGAGTTGAAATTCACTCATTGACTCAATCAACAGCTGATCTAAAAAGACCTCTTCGACTTCTTCATCAGCAGTATCTTGAGGTTGGGTGTTAAGAGTCAGAACATCCAATTCCTCCACTAGCTTGTTTAGACGCTCGGTTTGCCGACCAATCGTGGTTAAGTAGTGGAGTCGCTCCTCTTCCTTAATCACTCCATCTAGAATTCCCTCCACAGTAACCTGAATGGAGGTAATGGGAGTTTTAATATCGTGAGAGAGCTGCGCAATCATCATTCTCTTTTCTTGCTCGCTCTCATCAAGTGATTGAAAGGTGGCTTGCAAATTGTGGGACATGTCATTAAAAGCCTGGCCCAGCTCTTGAAATTCTAATGGTCCCTTGGTTTCAATTTCTGTGCTGAAATCCTTGCTTGCTATATCCTGAGCTTGTTTTTTCAAATGTTTCAGAGAAGAGAACACTGGCGACAAAAGAAAGATGCTCACTGCAGCGCCAATGAAACTAGCAATCAAGGTCATTCCAACGAGAAAGTAAACTTCACTTTTCTCGATCAACATCCGTTGGACTGCCCAGAAAACGACCAAAATCGTTAGTAGAGTCGACACTAGATACCCCACTAAAATATAGTTTTTTAATTTCATGTTCTACCTCTTGGTCTTTCCATCTTATAACCCAAACCCCAGACAGTTTTGATAGCAGGAGCATTTGAATTCGTATACTTGGTCAACTCTTGCCTCAAAGCATGGATATGAACATTGAGTGTATTGGTATCATCCACATAGTCCTCTTGCCATACCTTCTCATAAAGTTCCGTCTTTGAAAAGACTCTCTCGGGATTGCTGGCTAATATCCATAGAAGTTCAAAGGATTTTACTGTCAATTCCAAAGGTTGCTCCCCAATGCGAACCTCATGAGTCACATGGTTGATCACTAAGTCACCAAACTCGATCTGTTCTGTCTCTCCTCCACGGCTAAGGCGACGCAAGATATTATTCACTCTTAAAACCAATTCGCGTGGGCTAAAGGGTTTGACTATAAAATCATCTGCCCCCAAACTTAATCCATAAATCTTATCCTGTTCGCTTGTCTTAGCAGTTGTAAAGAGGAAGGGTTGATCCGGAGCGATATACTGAACTTCACTGATAAAATCATACCCGTCCATATTGGGCATCATGATATCTGTGATAATGAGGTCGATAGATTTTTTTCTGAAAAGCTCTAATCCCTCCTTGCCATCATGGGCGACCAAAACGTCGTAACCCGCCTGTATAAGATAGCGGTGTTGAATATCTAGAATATCTATTTCATCATCAACCAGCAAAATTGTCTTTTTCATCTGACACTCCTTCGATAAAAACAGTGTTATACTTGCTTTAGTATAACACTATTTTCTCTAATGTTTAAATGATTTGAATCTTAATCTTCTCGTTTGGTTGTCAAACCCAAAAGTCCAACAAGACCTGCCAAGGCTAGACCAAAGATACCAAGACCTGCTGTAGCCGTTTTAGCTTCCCCAGTATTTGGTAGCATCGCTTTATCATCTTTTTTCATCATATTAGCCATTGGGCTAGAAGCTGGTTGATCTACTTTCATATCTGACATATGGTTATTTGTACCCATCACACCCTCAGTCGTACCTGTAGAGCCTGTTTCAGAAGGCTTCGTATTCATCTGACCTTGTTGAGATGGTATTGTCGCCATTTCTTTTCCACGAAGTTGAATCGTTACTTGACGAGTAGCAATCAGATTGGTCAAATCAGGTTTGCCATCTTTAGATCCATAGACTTTAACAGTAGCTAGATATGTATGGGTTCCGTTAGCTCGAAGTTGATCCAGCAAGGCCTGACCATCTTTGCCAACCGTATTGCCATTCAAATCCACTTCGTAGAAATATTGACCTTTAGCCAAGCCTTCAAGTGGCAATAGAGCAGGATTTTTAGCTGTTCCGTTGTCGGACCATGGGGCTTTGTCTGAGGCTTTTAACAAGAGGCGAGTCAACATACCATCTCCACCAAAAGCTTCGTACGGAATAACTTGGTTGACACCAGCCAAGAAAGGTCCAGGAACCTTAGCCTTATCAAGGTAGCTAGCTGGAACATCAATCATGTCTTT
>CAUQIK010000092.1:0-2603 GCA_963518035.1 uncultured Streptococcus sp.
CTGTCAAACTCAGTATTTGACTTTTTAGATGATTTTGCAGATGTCATGCAGGTTTTTGATGGAGAAGAAGGTCTTTACGAAGCTGAAAGTGGCGTCTATGACTTGATTTTGCTTGACCTGATGTTGCCTGAAAAAAATGGCTTCCAAGTTCTGAAAGAATTGCGTGAAAAAGGAATCACGACACCAGTCCTTATCATGACTGCCAAAGAGAGTTTGGATGACAAGGGACACGGTTTTGAGCTTGGAGCGGATGACTACCTCACCAAACCTTTCTACCTTGAAGAACTCAAAATGCGGATCCAAGCCCTTCTCAAACGTTCAGGTAAGTTTAACGAAAACACCTTGACCTATGGAGATATTGTCGTTAACCTTTCAACGAATGAAGTGAAGGTGGAAGATACTCCTGTGGAACTACTCGGAAAAGAGTTTGAGTTATTGGTTTATTTCCTTCAAAATCAAAATGTTATTCTTCCTAAGACGCAAATTTTTGACCGTCTATGGGGATTTGATAGCGATACGACGATTTCCGTTGTAGAAGTCTATGTCTCAAAAGTTCGTAAGAAATTGAAGGGAACAGCCTTTGCTGAAAATCTTCAAACCTTGCGTAGTGTCGGGTATATTTTAAAAGATGTTCAATAAACTAAAAAAAACATGGTATGCGGATGATTTCAGCTATTTCATTCGAAACTTTGGAGTGTTCACCCTGATCTTCTCTGCTATGACCTTGATTATCCTCCAGGTCATGCACTCGAGTCTCTATACTTCTGTAGATGAAAAACTCCAAGCCCTTAGTAGCAGTCCCCAAGCGGTTATCCAGTTAGCCTTGAATCGGGCGACTGAAGAGGTCAAGGATATTCAACCCGCAACAGCGGATGCCAACAAGGCTGAAATCAAACCCAATGTCAGCTCCAATACGGAAGTCTTGCTCTTTGACAAGGATTTTAACCAACTCTTACTAGGGAACCGTTTTTTAGGTTTGGATAAGATCAAGCTGGACAAAAAGGAGTTGAATCATATTCGCCAAATCCAAGTTGTCAATAGCTACGGTCAGGAAGAAACCTACCGGATGATCTTGATGGAAACAAATTCGTCCACTGTTTCAAGCAATGTCAAATATGCGGCGGTTTTAATCAATACCAGCCAGCTTGAGCAAATCAGCCAAAACCACGAGCATTTAATTGTTGTAGTCATGGCTAGTTTCTGGCTCCTGTCTTTAATTGCCAGTGTTTATTTGGCACGTGTCAGTGTCAAACCCTTGCTGGAAAGTATGCAAAAGCAGAAGTCCTTTGTCGAAAATGCCAGTCACGAACTGAGAACGCCTTTGGCCGTTTTACAAAATCGTTTAGAAAATCTCTTTCGAAAACCAGAGGCAACGATTATGGAATCCAGCGAAAGTATCGCTTCGAGTCTTGAAGAAGTTCGCAACATGCGCTTCCTCACGACCAATCTTCTCAACCTTGCACGTCGAGATGATGGAATCAAACCAGAAATAGCAGAAGTATCACCGCAATTCTTTAAAACAGCCTTTTCTAACTATGAGTTGATTGCTTCTGAAAATGATCGAGTTTTTAACTACGAAAATCGGATTTATCGTCCCTTCATGACCGATCAGTTGCTTCTAAAACAGCTCATGACCATCTTATTTGACAATGCCATCAAGTATACCGAAGAAGATGGGAAAATTGAGTTTGTAGTCCATGCTACAGATCGTCACCTCTATCTAACAGTAACGGATAACGGAATTGGAATCTCAGCTGCTGATAAGAAGAAAATCTTTGATCGATTTTACCGTGTAGACAAGGCGAGAACCCGCCAGAAAGGTGGCTTTGGTCTTGGATTATCTTTGGCCAAGCAGATCGTAGATGCCTTACGAGGAACGATTAGCGTAAAAGATAACAAACCTAGAGGAACAATTTTTGAAGTTAAGATCGCTATTCAATCTCCTTCAAAACGTAAGAATAAATAAAAAGACAGTTAGATAACTGTCTTTTTTGATAACTAGAAAAGAGGCTGGTAGTAGTACCAACCTTTATTTTGAAAATTTTCGTTTCATCATCTTTCGTTGAAGTTGTAAAAGGGCGAAACTAAGACCCATTGCAGCGATAAAGGACAAAGCTGTATTTAATTTTATAGCTAAAAAGATAAAACTAAAAAGTGCCATAAAAATACAGAAACAAGCGATATTTACAAAAAATAAAATCTCTTTTAGGTTAGGGCCGACTGGGGCTTCAGGTGTGTAATCTTGGTAAAGCGGAGTTTGTTTCGATTCGGGAGCTTGTTCAAACTCATAAGCTTCTAGTTTTCTTGCGGACATGATTCTCTCCTTAACAGTACATAACTATTTTATCATTTTTTATGCAGAGAATTATTACAGAATTGTTACAAAACTACTAAAGTCTCTTATCAACTTCTAAGTCTCTCTTCTTGACACCCACTAGGGAAAATGATAGCATGGATGTTACACTTAAAACAGATGACCTGACCTTCTCTTTTATAAATATACTGAGAAAGGAAAGGATAACTTATATAAATTGATAGTAAGCTGAGGCTTTTTCCTAAGATGATTTGTTGAGTTGCTACCTGGATACTTTTGAAGAGTATTG
>CAUQIK010000093.1:0-2554 GCA_963518035.1 uncultured Streptococcus sp.
TGCCTAAGCCGACTTTTGAAGCTTTGAAAAAAGCAGAGGAGTTGACCAAGAACAATACGGGCTTGATTCTCAATTTTGCGCTTAACTACGGTGGTCGTGCTGAAATTACGCAGGCTCTTAAGGGCTTGGCTCAAGATGTTCTAGATGCTAAAATCAACCCTGGTGACATCACAGAAGATATGATTGGAGACTATCTTTTCACGCAACACCTGCCAAAGGATTTGCGGGATCCTGATTTGATTATCCGTACGAGTGGTGAGTTGCGTTTAAGTAATTTCTTACCATGGCAAGCAGCCTATAGCGAGCTTTATTTTACGGATACCTTGTGGCCTGATTTTGATGAAGCCGCCTTGCAGGAAGCTATTGCTGCTTTTAACCATCGCAATCGCCGTTTTGGAGGAGTTTAGGAGAAGATATGACCAAGGATTTACAAAAGAGAACATTGTTTGCGGTATTGGCCCTGGCAATTTTCCTTCCAGTCTTGTTTGCAGGAGGGCTCTTGTTGCAGATAGGGATTGGCTTGTTAGCGATGCTAGGCGTCCATGAACTTTTGCACATGAAGGGGCTAAAGACTATGACCATTGAGGGCGCTTTGACTCTTTTTGCGACCTTCGCTCTCACAGTTCCTTTAGAAAATTACCTAACATTTTTGCCTGTTGATGGGAATGTGGTTGCCTACAGTGTTTTGATTACCATAATGCTAGGGACGACCGTTTTCAGTAAAAACTATACGATTGAAGATGCCGCTTTTCCAATTGCTGTGAGTTTTTATGTTGGTTTTGGCTTCAATGCCTTACTAGATGCTCGGGTGGCAGGTTTTGACAAGGTACTTTTGGCCCTTTTTATCGTTTGGGCGACAGATAGCGCAGCCTACCTGACAGGGATGAATTTTGGTAAACATAAATTGGCGCCGAGAGTTTCTCCTAATAAGAGTATTGAGGGCTTTGTCGGGGGTATTTTAGGTGCGGTACTGATAACGGTAATCTTCATGCTAGTGGACAGTACAGTTGCTCTTCCTTATGGAATTTATAGAATGAGTCTCTTTGCTGCCTTCTTCAGTGTGGCAGGTCAGTTTGGTGACTTGATTGAGAGTGCCATGAAACGCCATTTCGGTGTCAAGGATTCTGGAAAATTTATCCCTGGACATGGCGGTGTGTTGGATCGCTTTGACAGCATGCTGATTGTGTTTCCAATGATGCACTTATTTGGCCTGTTTTAAAGAAAGGAATATTGAATGATTGGATTGCTAACCTTTATCCTCGTTTTTGGGATTATTGTGGTGGTGCATGAGTTTGGACATTTTTATTTTGCCAAGAAATCAGGCATTCTAGTTCGTGAATTTGCCATTGGTATGGGGCCCAAGATTTTTTCCCATATCGGTAAGGATGGCACTGCTTATACCATTCGAATCCTTCCTCTAGGAGGCTATGTTCGTATGGCAGGCTGGGGTGATGATGCGACAGAAATTAAGACAGGAACTCCGGTCAGTTTAACACTTGCTGACGATGGTAAGGTCAAACGGATCAACCTCTCAGGGAAGAAGTTGGATCAAACGGCTCTTCCTATGCAGGTAACCCAGTTTGACTTTGAAGACAAGCTCTTTATCAAGGGTTTGGTCTTGGAAGAAGAAAAGACTTTTACAGTGGATCATGATGCAACGGTTGTTGAAGAAGATGGAACCGAAGTACGCATTGCCCCTCTGGATGTACAGTACCAAAATGCTTCTATCTGGGGTAAGCTCATCACCAACTTTGCAGGTCCTATGAATAACTTTATCTTAGGTGTTATTGTTTTTTGGATCTTGATCTTTTTGCAGGGCGGTGTTAGAGACACTCAGACCAATCTCTTTCATGTCATGCCAGAAGGAGCTTTGGCGAAGGTAGGCGTAGCTGAGACCGCTCAAATCACCAAGGTCGGCTCGCATGAGGTTAAGAATTGGCAAGACTTGACCCAGGCTGTGGAAGCAGATACCAAGGACAAGACAGCCCCGACCTTGGATGTGACCATTTCTGAAAATGGTAGCGAAAAACAAGTCACGGTGACTCCAGAAGAGAATCAAGGACGTTATATTCTTGGGGTTCAACCGGGAGTCAAGTCAGACTTTCTATCCATGTTTGTTGGTGGATTTACAACTGCTGCTGACTCAGGACTTCGCATCCTTTCGGCTCTGAAAAACTTGATTTTCCATCCAGATTTGAACAAACTCGGTGGTCCCGTTGCTATTTTTAAGGCAAGTAGCGATGCTGCTAAAAATGGTCTTGAGAATGTCCTCTACTTCCTAGCTATGATTTCCATCAATATTGGAATTTTTAACTTGATTCCTATCCCGGCTTTGGATGGTGGAAAGATTGTGCTCAACATCCTAGAGGCTATCCGCCGGAAACCCCTTAAACAAGAAATTGAAACCTATGTCACCATGGCTGGTGTAGTTATCATGGTTGTCTTGATGCTAGCTGTGACCTGGAATGACATTATGCGACTCTTCTTTTAGATAATCGAGGAATATTATGAAACAAAGTAAAATGCTAATCCCAACGCTTCGCGAAATGCCAAG